>CAIWRE010000215.1 GCA_903914985.1 uncultured beta proteobacterium
CCACCAGCCAGGCACTGACCACGGTTTTGCCTGCATTGCGAATCGCGTGGGGGCGGTCCGCGGCGTAGCGGGCGGTCTCACCCGATTTGAGGCGCTGGGTTTCCTGGCCTGTTGAGACGTCCAAGGTCCCGGACTGCACCGTGAGGTGCTCTCGGGTTCCGTCTTCGTGCGGGGTGGACTCGAGGGCGCCGCCAGGCTGCACGGTCAGCGCATACCACTCAAACTGCCCAGCCAGTTCAATCGGGCCCAGGATGCGCAACTCACAAAGGCCGTCGGGGCTGCGCAGCGACGGCGCGCCGTGGGCAGGCACAAAGCCCATGGCCGGCTCGGCCGTGGCCGGTGCGCCGCCGAGCAGCTCGGCCAGCGGCACGCCCAAGGCATTGGCCAGGCGCCAGACCACCGCCACCGTGGGGTTGGCCTGTGAACGCTCAATTTGCGACAGCATGGATTTGGAGACACCGGCCATGCGCGACAGCTCGTCGAGCGACAAAGCGCGGCTCTGGCGCAGCGCCGCCAGCGTGGCACCTACGCGAGGCGGTTCAGCGGCAGGTGCCGCGCGCGAGGCGGCGGATTGAGGCGAAGCAGAACGTGTAGCCACAAAATTTCCCTTATAACGGTCAATGTTCGATATACTGAACAAATAGATTTTCAGTGCACAAGTGAATTATTCCATTGTGCCGCAGCTTTTTACGGAGGTCGCCATGACACACCCATCCACCGATTCCGCGTCCAGTGCTGACTTTTATTCACACATCGCCATCGAATTGGCATTCATCCGGTCGGAAGGCCTGTACAAGGCGGAGCGCATCATCACCGGGGCGCAAAGTGCACACATACCGACACGCGCAGCGAACGGCACAGAGCGCGAAGTGCTCAATCTGTGCGCCAACAACTACCTGGGCCTGTCCTCGCACCCGGCGGTGGTGGAAGCGGCGCACCACACGCTGCGCACCCATGGCTACGGCCTGAGTTCGGTGCGCTTTATTTGCGGCACCCAAGACCTGCACAAAACGCTGGAGGCACGGCTCTCCAAGTTTTTGGGCACCGAGGACACCATCCTCTACGCCGCCGCCTTTGACGCCAACGGTGGCTTGTTCGAGCCCCTGCTGGGCGAGCAAGACGCCGTCATCAGCGACGAGCTCAACCACGCGTCCATCATCGACGGCATACGCCTGTGCAAAGCCAAACGCTACCGCTACAAAAACAACGACATGGCCGACCTGGAGCGCTGTCTGGCGCAGGCCCGGGCCGACGGTGTGCGTTTCACGCTGGTGTTTACCGATGGCGTTTTCTCCATGGACGGCACCGTGGCCAAGTTGGACGAGATCCGCACACTGTGTGATACCTACGGCGCCTTGATGGGCGTGGACGAGTGCCACGCCACCGGCTTTGTCGGCGCCACCGGTCGCGGCACGCCGGAGTACCGGGGCGTGTGGGGCAAGGTCGACATCATTACCGGCACGCTGGGCAAAGCGCTGGGCGGTGCATCGGGTGGCTTTACCAGCGGGCGGCGCGAGGTGATTGAGCTGCTGCGCCAACGTTCGCGCCCCTATCTGTTTTCAAACACCTTGGCGCCCATGATTGTGGGCGCGTCGATTGCCGTGCTCGATCTGCTGGAAGGCTCGAACGCACTGCGCGAACAACTGGCCGACAACACGGCGTACTTCCGCCAAGCCATGGCCGACGCTGGCTTTGCCATCGCGCCCGGCGACCACCCCATCGTACCCATCATGGTGTTTGAGGCGCAACTGGCACAGCGCTTGGCGG
>CAIWRE010000216.1 GCA_903914985.1 uncultured beta proteobacterium
ACGGTAAATCGCCAGGACAGGCGGGCGTAATACACCATGCTCGCGGCAAAAAACAGGACCGCGATGCCGGGATGCACGGCAAACATCAAACCAACCAGGCTCAGCATGATCGCGGGGATGGCGATGAAATGGATCAACTCGTTGGTGGGGTGCGTGTGGCTCAGGCCGTAATGGTCCAGCAAGGCGTCGACTTTTCGCAAAGGTGCAACAGGGTCAAGAGTGACAACGTCGGTTTGGGCGGTCGTGGGCATGGCAGCGTCCTTGGGGTTGGGATGAAAACGGTCTTGATTGCGGCTATTCAGGCCTTGAAAATCTGCTTGAGCCAACCGGCCAGGCGGCCCTGGGCGCAGTGACCGCGCCATACCGCCAGCGCGTGGTCTGCGCCGGCATAAAGAAATTGTGTCTGAGGCGGCTTGGCCACCCGCAACTGTTCAGGCTCTGCATTCATGACTGCGCGCAGATTGGCAGGCAGTACCAGGCTGTCTTCCTGCACAAAAAACACTTCCGGGTGGCTGGTGCTGCGTTGGTGGGGGTCGATCAGCAGGTGCTGACTCAGAGCAAGCGAGCTGTCAGCACAGTCCGCCAGTCCTGTGTCTTGCAACCAGGCGGGAGTCGACTGCGAGAGTACGAGCAATGGAACGTCACAGGCCAATCGTGCGCCGCTGGCGAGCACCACGTCGTCGCGCTCAAATGCGGCGACAGATTCATAGAGCACGGTCACGCGCTGATTGCGCAAGGTGGCCAGCATGCGCTGGTGCAGAGGGTCCGAATAGTCGTGCTGGGGGTCCTGCGGCGCGGGAACCCAGGTGACCGCCGCGGTTGGCATCCGCTGGCGCACTGCCAATGCCAATTCAAAACCGGCCAGACAATGTCCCACGACGGCGATGCGCAAGGCACGGCTGCGACCCATTTCACAGACCTTGGGCCACATTTGGACGAATCCCTCAATCGGTGGCACGAAAAGCCCGTGTTCCCTCGCGCCGGGCATGGCACGCTCGACTGCCTCGCGGTGCGGTTGTGCACCGATATTGATGGACAAAACGTCGTAATCCAGCACCTGACGGTCATCGAGCAAGACGGTATGCGAGTCCGCATCCATGGCCCGGCCCTGGCGGCCGGACCAACGGACGCCTGTTCCTTGGAGCAGTTGCGCGATGTCCGTGAGGCACTGTGAAACATCCACTTCGTTGGCCATGAACCGGGCGAGCATGCGCGGCGAAAAAACTTGGACGTGTTGCGTGAGAAGGGTAATTTCTGCATGGGCGATCGGTCGCTTTTGCAGAGACTTCAAAAACCGCAAATGGGCCGGTCCGGTACCCCAGAGCAATAGGCGGGTCGGCCGCCGGTAGGACGCTGATGTTGCCGGCGCGAGTTCGCGCAGCTCTGGAACGGCGGTGGATGCGCCGCTGGACCCTGCTGGATCCGGTTCTGTCGTGGTACCTGTCATGGCCCCTATTGTTCCATGAGCCAGACGGTCGCCTGGGCCGTTCCGGTGCTACGCACCTGAGCCACGATGGCCGACTGTGCATAACCGGCCACCCGCAAAGCCTGCAAGCAGGCCTGGGCGCGGTGGGCCGGCACGCTGCACAGCAGGCCGCCAGCCGTTTGCGGATCAAACAACACGTCAAGTCGTGGCTTGTTGGTCGGGTTGTCTCGGTGGGCCGCAAAGTTGCCAATGGCGCTGGCTTGGCGCGCGTTGGCCGTCTGTAGCGAGCTGTAGATGCCCAACCGCAAGCAGTCCAGAGCACCTTCGAGCACGGGCAGTGCGTGCAGGTCGAGTGCCACCTCCATGCGGGAGGCCTTTGCCATTTCCACCAGATGGCCCAGCAGGCCAAAACCGGTGATGTCGGTGCAGGCGCTGGCACCGTGGGCTTGCACGATCTTCGCCGCGTGCAGGCTGGACTGGCCCATGCAGTCCAGCGCAGCCTCCACCCAGCGGCCCCGTGCCTGGCCCAGTGCGTTGGCAGCAAACAAAGTGCCGGTGCCCAGGGGTTTGGTCAGCAGTATGACCTCTCCCGCCTGCATACCACCCTTGGTCATCACGCCCTGCAGCGTGCCGTGGGCGTCGATGTTGATCAGACCATTGACGGCAAATCCCAGCGCCAGTTCCTGGCCTTCGCCTGTGTGGCCACCCACCAAGGTGCAACCGGCGGCGTTCAGCACCTCGACCGCGCCTGCCATCATCTGCGACAGCAGCATGCGGGTTTGCCGGTCCAGGCCCGGCGGCACCGTGGCCACGGCGGTGGCGGTGTGGGCCTGGGCGCCCATGGCGAACATATCGCCCAGAGCGTGGTTGGCGGCGATGCGGCCAAAGCGGTAGGGGTCGTCCACAAAAGCCCGGAAAAAATCCACCGATTGCACCAGCGCCTTGCCCGGAGGCACGCGCACCACGGCCGCGTCGTCCGGTGCGCCCAGTCCAATCAGCACATCGGCGTTGGGCAGCGGCCGCAGTGCCCCCAGCGCTTGCGAAAGCACACTGGCGCCCACCTTGGCGCCGCAGCCGCCACAGCGCATGGCCTGGGCGGCCTGGGATTGCAGCGTCTCGTCAGCGCTCAGGTC
>CAIWRE010000217.1 GCA_903914985.1 uncultured beta proteobacterium
CCCCCACGCTCGCCCACTGCGTGTGGCTCGCTGCCCCCCGAGGGGGCTGGCGCCGCTTGGGAGCGGCCCGGCGCTGCGCCGGTGTCGGTCCATACCAAGTTGTAGACGTTGTCCACGCCTTGCAAATACATGGCCAAGCGCTCCAGGCCGTAGGTGATTTCGCCGGTCACGGGCTTGCAGTCAATGCCGCCGACTTGCTGGAAGTAGGTGAACTGCGTGACTTCCATGCCGTTGAGCCAAACTTCCCAGCCCAGACCCCAAGCGCCCAGGGTGGGGTTTTCCCAATCGTCTTCCACGAAGCGGATGTCGTTTTGCTTCAAGTCGAAGCCCAGGGCTTCGAGCGAGCCCAGGTACAAATCCAAGATGTTGGCGGGCGCGGGCTTCATGACCACCTGGTACTGGTAGTAGTGCTGCAGGCGGTTGGGGTTTTCGCCATAGCGGCCGTCTTTGGGGCGGCGGCTGGGCTGCACATACGCGGCCTTCCATGGCTCGGGGCCGATGGCGCGCAAAAAGGTGGCGGTGTGGGAAGTGCCGGCACCGACTTCCATGTCGTAGGGCTGCAAGAGTGCACAACCCTGGGCGTCCCAATAGGACTGGAGTGTCAAGATGATTTGCTGAAAGGTCTTCATGGGCGGGAGTCTGAGAAGCCGCGCAGGAGCCGCTGGATGCCGGGGCAACAAAGGCGTTGCGGTGCGCGTAAACCCTCGATTTTAGAGGCCAATGGCTCGACTATCCTTTTGGCATCGGAGGAATCGATGGGCATGCAACAACTGGTTTTGGGTTTGGTACTGGCGACCATGGTGTTTTCAGTGGCGCTGGAGCTGCGGCTTGACGACTTTCGACGGGTGGCCCAGGCACCCAAGGCCGTCATTTGCGGGCTGATCCCGCAGTTCATCCTGCTGCCGGTGGGCACCTGGCTGGCGACCATGGTGCTCGATCTTCCATCCAATATTGAGGCCGCCATGATTTTGGTGGCCTCCTGTCCGGGGGGAAGCCTGAGCAATGTGGTCACCCACTTCGGCCGGGGCAATACGGCGCTGTCGGTCAGCATTTCTGCCGTGGCCAGCGTGATCGCACTGTTCGCGACCCCCTTCAACTTCAGCTGGATGGTGGCCACCAACCCCAACACCGCCGCGTGGCTTCAAACCCTGGCGATTGATCCCGGGGGCATCTGGTGGAGTCTGTTGCTGCTGCTGGCTTTGCCTATGGCGCTGGGACTTGCCGCCTCGCACCGGTTGCCCGCACTGACCGCGCGCATCCGCAAGCCCCTGGGCAACTTTGCAGTGGCAGCACTGGTGGTGTTCATCATCGCCGGCCTGATCAAGGAGCGCCAATTGCTCACCCTGGGGCTCTTGCCCATGATTCTGATCGTGGTCCTGCACAACGCCAGCGGCCTGGCGTTTGGCTGGATCACGGCCTTTGTAATGCGCTTGAGTGAACGCGACAGGCGCGCCGTGGTGATTGAAGGTGGCATGCAGAACTCGGGGCTGGCACTGGGCATCATCGCGCTGCAATTCAACAGCGACCTCGGGATGGTGACCCTGGCCAGCTTGTGGGGCATGTGGCATATCGTCAGCGGCATGGCACTGGCACTGATTTGGAGACGCAAAGATGCTCGACTGGCTTATTAAGGGCGGCACCGTCGTCGACGGCACCGGCGCCGCACCCTATGTGGCGGACGTGGGCGTGCGCGACGGGCGCATCGTCGAATTGGGCACCATCACTTCGCCAGCGCGGCACACGCTGCAAGCCCAGGGGCTGTGGATCACGCCAGGATTTATTGACATTCACACCCACTACGACGGTCAGGCCACCTGGGACGACTGCTTCACCCCCAGCATCTACCATGGTGTGACCACCGTGGTGATGGGCAACTGCGGCGTGGGCTTTGCGCCGGTGCGGCCTGGCCACGAGGATGATCTCGTCAAGCTGATGGAAGGCGTGGAAGATATTCCCGGTGCGGCCTTGCACGAAGGCATACGCTGGAACTGGGAAAGTTTTCCGCAGTACATGGACGCCCTGGCCGCCACGCCGCGCAGCCTGGACTACCTGGTGCAAGTACCTCACGACCCGCTGCGCATGTACGTCATGGGCGAACGCGCTCTTGCCCACACCACTGCAACTCAGGCTGAGATTGACGCCATGCGTACCCTGCTGCACGAGGCACTCAAGGCTGGCGCAGCGGGCCTGAGCACCGGGCGCAGTGACAACCACCGCACTTCCGAGGGCAAAGACACCCCGGCGGCCAATGCCAGCGCCAAAGAGCTCACCGGCCTTGCCCAGGCCTTTGCCGGCCTGCAACACGGCGTTGTGCAGGTCGTGAGTGACTACAACCTGTTGCAAGGGCCTGGCCAGTTTGACGCCGAATTTGATTTGGTCGAGGCACTGGCACGCGCCAGTGGAAGGCCACTTTCCCTGACCTGGTTGCAACGCGACCCGGGCGGCGAGCAGTTCCGCCAGATCCAGCGGCGGGTCGAAGCCGCCGTGGGTGCGGGCTTGCCGATGTACTTGCAAACGGCCGCGCGCGGCATTGGCGTGATGACCGGCTTTGACGCGAGTTTTCATCCCTTTATGGGATTTCCTGGCTACAAAGAAGTGGCACATCTGCCGCTGGCTGAGCGCGCTGCCGCCCTGCGTGAGCCTGCGCGCAAGGCGCGCATCCTCGCCCAAAAGTCGGAACCCCTGGCGGGCGACGGCAGTGCGGTACCCCCTCTGGTCGATATATTGCTCAGCCAGATAGAACGCATCAGCGGCCGCATGTTTCCTCTGGCACAGCAGCCCGACTATGCGCCTACGGTGATGCAAAGCTTTTATGTGCGTGCACGCCATGCCGGGACCTCTGCGCTGGAGGCGATTTACGACTACCTGTGCGCGGGCGACGGCCAGGGGCTGATTTACTTTCCCATCTTCAATTACAACGACGGCTCCTTGGCCACGGTGCGCGAAATGCTCGAGCACCCCCGTGCCTTGAGCGGACTCAGCGACGCAGGCGCCCATGTGGGCACCGTGTGCGACGCCAGCTTTAGCACCTTCATGCTCAGCCACTGGGTGGCACAAGAGGGGGCGTTGGCCATGCCGCTGGAGCAGGCCGTGGAAATGATGACCCGGCGCAACGCACACTACCTGGGCCTGAGCGACCGCGGGGTGAGTGCCGTGGGACAGCGCGCCGACCTGAATGCCATTGATCCCACGCAGCTGGGTCTGCCGCTTCCGGCACTGGTGCGTGATTTGCCCGCGGGCGGAAAACGATTGATGCAAGGCGCCACCGGCTATGTTGGCACCTGGGTCGCGGGCGAGCAGGTGCAAGCACAGGGAAAAATCACCGACGCACGCCCGGGCCGCTTGGTGCGCATGGGGCAGTCAGAAACCTGATTCTTGGGCTTAGGCGCGGCGGCGCCAAGCCCAGGCCACCACCGCCAGGCCC
>CAIWRE010000218.1 GCA_903914985.1 uncultured beta proteobacterium
GAAGCCGGCGTTGGTGGCGATAGGCGCCGTGGGCAGACGGAACACGGTGGACGCGGGCAAGCCCAGCGATTCGCGGGCCTTGGCGGTCAAAGAGCGGCCAATGATCAGGTTGATACGTCCACCGGCACGCACTTCGTCCAGCAGCACATCGCTCTTCAATGCGAACTGGGCCACGGTCGCGCCATTGCGCAGCAGCTTGCCTTCGTAGGGCAGCACATCGATCACGTCGCCCATTTCCAGCTGGGTCACATCCACTTCGATGGGCAGCGCGCCGGAGTCTTCCTGGGTGTTGAAGAAAATGGGGGCAATTTTTCCGCCCAGGGTCACACCGCCAAAGCGCTTGTTGGGCACAAACGGAATGTCCTGACCGGTGGCCCAGATCACGCTGTTGGTGGCCGACTTGCGGCTCGAGCCGGTACCCACCACGTCGCCCACATAGGCCACCAGATGGCCTTTTTTCTTCAAGTCATCGATAAACTGCATGGGGCCGCGTTTACCGTCTTCTTCGGGTTTGAAGGCAGCGCCTTCGCGCGTGTTTTTCAGCATGGCGAGGTAGTGCAGCGGAATGTCCGGGCGGCTCCAGGCGTCGGGAGCGGGCGACAGATCGTCGGTATTGGTTTCGCCGGGCACTTTGAAAACCGTCACGGTAATCGTTTTGGGCACTTCGGGGCGGCTGGTGAACCATTCGGCGTTTGCCCAGCTTTGAATCACTTCTTTGGCGTGGGCATTGCCTGCCTTTGCTTTGACTTCCACGTCGTGGAAAAAGTCAAACATCAGCAAGGTCTTTTTCAACGCCTCCGCTGCCACGGCAGCCACATCGGCTTGGTCGAGCAAGTCGATCAGCGGCTTGACGTTATAACCACCGACCATGGTGCCCAAAAGCTCCGTGGCCTTGGACTTGGAAATCAGCGCAACGGGAAAGTCATCATGGGCCACAGCGGCCAGGAAAGACGCCTTGACCTTCGCGGCGTCGTCCACGCCAGGAGGGACGCGGTGGGTCAGCATGTCCAACAAAAAGGCTTCATCACCGGCGGTGGGCGCTTTGATCAATTCAATCAGCTCGGCAGTCTGCTTGGCGTCCAGGGGCAAGGGGGGGATGCCCAGCGCGGCGCGCTCAGCAACATGGGCTCGGTAGGCGTTCAACATGGTTTTTCTCCTTTATCAATCAAACAAAATAGGGCTGCAACTCGGCAGGAATGGCTTGGCCCGTCTGGTGTGCACGCTCCAGGACTTGCCAAAAATAACGGTAACTCGCGCGGTCATGCAAATTGCCATCCACCGCGATCGGTGCCCATTCAGCCTGCACCGCAGCATGCACGATGCGTGCCGCCAGATCAAGCTCTGAGGCCAGGGGTGCGAAGCCGCGCAACAGGGGGCGAATCTGGTCCGGATGGATGCTCCACATCCGGGTAAAACCCAGTGCGGTAGCGGCATGGCGGGCTGCACGCTCTATCGCTTCAGCATCGCGCAACTCGGTGACCACACAGTGCGATGGCACTTTGCCATGCGCATGGCAGGCGCTGGCAATTTCCAACTTGGCACGTACCACCAGCGGGTGGTGAAACTGGTCCAGCGTCATGGTGTCGTCTGCCGAGCGCAAGCCCATGGCCTGCGCTGGAATGGCACCACCATGCGCGGAGACGAAATCCATCAAACCAAAACTCAGCGACTGCACGCGGGGATGCGCCGCAATGGCAAACGCTTGCTGTACCGCTGCTGGAGACTCGATCAGCACATGCAGGGGCACAAGGGTGTCGCCGGCAGCTGCGTCTATCGCCTCAACGGCCTGGTCTACGTCCTCGACCGATTCCACTTTGGGCACCATCACGTAGCTCAGCGCTTTGGCAGCGCCGCCCACAATGATGGCCACATCGGACTCGAAATAGGCGTGGTCTACTGCGTGCACTCGTGCACCGATACGAGCACGGGGTGCGGAATTGGTACTCGCCTGCGCGGGAGCGTGGGAGTGAGCGCTGAGTAGCTCGCAGACCCGATGGGCCTGCTCCACTTCGCCGCCTGCAGGCGCACCGTCCTCACAGTCCAGCGTGACGTCCACCACGCAAGCACCAAACTCCTGCAACAGCTCAGCTTGGAGTTCCAGGCTTTTTTGCATGCGCTTGGGCGCGCCACTGTAGTGGTCCACCACCGGCAA
>CAIWRE010000219.1 GCA_903914985.1 uncultured beta proteobacterium
ATTGGTGTCATGGCCTATCAAGTCCATCAACTCGCAGGGCCCCATGCGAAAGCCGATGCCCTTGAGGCAGGCGTCCAGCACCACGGGGCGGGTGCACTGCTCCTGCAGCAGCGCCAGCGCCTCTGCGTAGTAGGGGCGTGCAATGCGGTTGACGATAAAGCCCGGCGTGGAACGCGCATGCACCGCCACCTTGCCCCAGTGCTGCGCCAAGGCAAATATGGCGTCCGCAACGGGTGCGGCGGTATGCAGGCCCGACACCACCTCCACCAGCTTCATCAGCGGCACGGGGTTGAAAAAATGCATGCCTACCAAGCGCTGCGGGAGACGCAAGCCCTGCGCCATGGCGGTGATAGAGATCGAAGAGGTGTTGCTGGCCAGCACGCAGTGGTCGGCCACGATGGCCTCTAACTGCTGCCACAGGGCGCGCTTGGCATCCACGTTTTCCACGATGGCTTCCACCACCAGCGTGCAACTTGCCGCGTCATGCAAGCTCGCAATAGGGGCGATACGTTCGAGCAAGGCGTCCACATCTGCCGACTGCATCTTGCCTTTGGCCACCAAGGTGGCGAGGCTGCTGCGCAGCTTGTCGATCGCGCTCGGGGCTGCGCCTTCGCGCACATCAAACAGCTGCACCGTGTGGCCCGCCTGCGCTGCCACCTGCGCAATGCCTGCGCCCATGATGCCGGCGCCTACCACCAGTACTTTGGCCTTGCGCAGATCGGTCATGGTGTGTTCAGCCAGGGGGCCGGGCGTTTGTCAAAAAAGGCGGCAAAGCCTGCGCGCGCCTCGGGCGTGGCGCGCACGCGGCTGATGGTTTGTGCAGTCAGTTCACGGGTGGCTTCGTCCATAGCGCCTGGGGTAAGTTGAGAAAAAAGTTGTTTGATTTCGCGCTGTGCACCCGGTGCGGCGGCCAGCAGTTCATTCACGCGGGCGTCCACAGCGGCGTCGAGCTGGTCCAGCGCGCTCACCTCTTGCACCATGCCCATGGCCAGCGCCTGCGCAGCGCCGATGCGGGTGGCCGTGAGTGCCAAAAACTGTGCCTGGCGTTTGCCCACGGCAGCCACCAGATAGGGCGAAATCACGGCCGGCAAAATGCCAAAGCGTGCTTCGCTCACCGAGAAAACCGCGTTGTCGGCGGCGATCGCCATGTCGCAAGCGCAGCACAGACCGACACCGCCGCCCAAGGCGCTGCCTTGGATGCGGGCCAGCGTGGGTTTGGGGCAGGCCTGGATGCACGCGAGCATGGCCGCAAAGCGCCGCGCGTCCTCCAGGTTCCATTCCTGGCTGGCGGTGCTGGAGCGCTGCATCCACTTCAAATCAGCGCCCGCGCTGAAGTGCTTGCCCTCGCCCGCCAGCACGATCACGCGCACGCGGTCGTCTCGCCTAGCTTGCGCAAAGGCCGTATCCAGCTCGGCAATCATGAGTTCGTCAAAGGCGTTGAACACATTGGGGCGGGCCATGGTGATGCAAGCCACACCGGGGCGCGGGTGGCTGATCTGAAGGGTCTGCGGTAAAAAGTCAGTCATCGCGATCAATAGGTTTCCAGATGCAGCCGCCCGTGTTGTTGCAAGTCCGCCGCAATGGTGGACCAGTCCAGCCCCGCACCTTGCGCCACGTCGCGCAGTGCCAGCACCACGCCTTCTTCCATGCTTTTCAGGCCGCAAACGTAAAAGTAGCAATCGGGGTCGGCCAGCAGGGGTGCCACATCCGCCGCACGGTCGCGAATCAGGTCTTGCACATAACGCTTGGGCTGACCGCTGGCACGCGAGAAGGCAAAGTTGCTGTCGATAAAGTCTTTCGGCAAATTCTGCAGCGGGCCGAAGTAGGGGAGTTCTTCTTGCGTACGCGCGCCGAAAAACAGCATCAAGCGCCCTCCGTCGTCATGTGACCCCCACGCTCCGCCGCTTCGCGGGTCGCTGCGCAATCTGCGCCGCCATTCGGTCATGGCCCGCATGGGCGCGCTGCCGGTGCCGGTGCAAATCATCACGATCTTGGAGCGCGGATGGTTGGGCATCAGGAAGGACGCGCCAAAAGGCCCGACCACCTCGACCGTGTCGCCGACTGCCAGGTCGCACAGGTAGTTGGACGCCACGCCGCGCACCGCCTTGCCATGGCTGTCTTCCAGCACGCGTTTCACGGTGAGTGAGAGGTTGTTGTAGCTCGGTCGTTCGCCATTGCGCGGGCTGGAAACCGAATACTGCCGCGCATGGTGGGCGCGCCCGTTGGCATCCAGGCCCGGCGGCAAGATGCCGATGGATTGGCCCTCCAGCACCGGAAACGGCAGCTTGCCAAAGTCCAGCACGATGTGGTGGGTGTCGTAGTCGCGCCCCACGGCGGTCACCCGCACGTTGCCGCTCACGGTGGCGGTGATGCTTTTTTGTGCGGCTTTCGGTCCGTACAACTGGGTGTAGGCATGTGCCGCAGACCACGGGGGAAGCGTAGATCCCGCTGCCACGCTGGCGCTCGTGCCTGCAGTGGCCAGCGCGTTGGGCGCAGCCACCGCCTCGGTGACGGTCATGGCGACCGCCTGTGCTGCTTCGCCAACAGGCACCAGTTGCTCTGGTGGCAGGGGTGCGGGCAGTTCATCCCACAGCAGTTGCACCTCGGGGCTGTAGGCCTGGCTGCGCAGCATGGTGCGCCAGTTGTCAATCGAGCCGGTCGGGCAGGGCGCAATGCAGGCCATGCACAAATTGCACTTTTCGGCGTCCACCACGTAGTTGCGCGAATCGTGGGTGATGGCGCCCACCGGGCAGGTGGCCTCGCAGGTGTTGCAGCGGATGCAGATCTCCGGGTCAATGAGATGCTGCTGTATCAATTCAGACGTCTGCGCTGTCACGTGGAGGCTCCTGGGGTGGCAAGGTTGGCAGGCTTAATTAAAGCGCACGTAGTCGAAATCCACGCTTTGGCGGTTGATGCCCATGACCGGGGGGGCGATCCAGTTGGCAAATTTGCCCGGTTCTACCACGCGACCCATGAGGCTGGCGACAAAGGCGCGGTCGCCACCGGACGGCAGCCAGTGGTCCACCTGGGCGTTCCACTCCGACTGCGAGACCACGCGGCCTTCGGGCGACACCTTGGCTGCAGCCAGCGCGCCGATGTTGCGGTGAAAGGCTTTGTGCGGCACTTTCAGGCGGAAGGGAATGCCCGCCTTGTCGATGACTTTGTTCCAGCGCTCCACACCACCAATGGAGTCCTTGATGTAGTCGTCGCGCAGCACTTCGTTCAGGGCGTTGAGCATGGGCACCTCGCGCTCCACCAGGTTGCCGTCCTGCACGGCCAGTACGCGGTAGGTCTGGTTTTTGAGCACATGGTCGTCGGTGCGTTTGCCTTCTTCATAACGGCCTTTGAGGCCGGTGGAATAAAAGGTGGCTGCGTTGCTGGACTCGTCAGCGCCAAACAAATCGATGGTCACGCTGAAGTGGAAGTTCAGGTAGCGCTGGATCGTGGGCAGGTCAATCACACCTGCGGCGCGCAGGGTGCGCACATCGTCGGTCTTGAGCTCGTTCATCGCGGCGCAGGTGCGCTGAATGACACGGCTGATGCCGGACTCACCCACAAACATGTGGTGCGCCTCTTCGGTCAGCATGAACTTGGTGGTGCGCGCCAGGGGGTCAAAGCTACTTTCAGCCAAGGCGCAGAGCTGGAACTTTCCGTCGCGGTCGGTGAAGTAGGTGAACATGAAAAAGCTCAGCCAGTCCGGCGTTTCTTCGTTGAATGCTTGCAGGATGCGGGGGTTGTTTTCCTGGCCGCTGCGGCGCTCCAGGAGTGCCTCGCCTTCTTCACGGCCGTCACGGCCAAAGTGCTTGTGCAGCAGGTAGACCATGGCCCACAGGTGGCGGCCTTCTTCCACGTTGATTTGGTACAGATTGCGCAGGTCGTACATGCTGGGCGCGGTCAGGCCCAGGTGGCGCTGCTGCTCCACCGAGGCCGGCTCGGTGTCGCCTTGCGTGACGATGATGCGGCGCAGGTTGGCGCGGTATTCACCAGGCACGTCCTGCCAGGCGGCTTCGCCCTTGTGGTCGCCGAAATGGATTTTGCGGTCGGCCTCGCCGGGGTTCAAAAACACGCCCCAGCGGTAGTCACGCATCTTGACGTGGCCAAACTGCGCCCAGCCCTGGGGGTCGACGCTCACGGCAGTGCGCAAGTAAATCTCGGACTCGGTGCTGCCCGTGGGGCCCATATCGTCCCACCAGCTCAAAAAGTTGGGCTGCCACTGTTCGAGTGCGCGCTGCAGGGTGCGGTCTTCACTCAGGTTGACGTTGTTGGGGATCTTGTCGCTGTAATTCATGGATGTCATAGCAGGCTCCAGGGCGTTAAAGGTAAGTCGGTGAAAGAGTTGAAGTGATGAGAAAAGTGCTTAGACGCGGTTCCAGTCAAAGGCAGCGCGTTCGCCTTTGCCGTAGACCTTGAGCGCGCCTTTTTCGCCCACAGCATTGGGGCGTTGGAAGATCCAGTTCTGCCATGCGGTCAGGCGGCCAAAGACGCGCGTAGCCATGGTCTCCACGCCGTTAAAGCGCAGATTGGCTTCCATGCCGGTCAGGGCGTCGGGAGACATAGAGACGCGCTCTTCGATGGCAATGCGCACCTCGTCGGTCCAGTCGATGTCGTCCGGGTTGGCCGTGACCAGGCCCAGGGCAAATGCCGCATCGGCATCCAGCGCCTGGCCTTTGACCGCAGCAATCGCATCGATTGGCGCCTGTTCGCCGTAAAAGCGACGCTGCAAGCGGGTCTGTTGGGTGGCCATGGGGTAGAGTGAAAAGTTAACCTCGCCTACAGTGATGCGGGGGGACGCGGCCTCGTCGTCGGGCAACATGAGCTGGTAGCTGCGGTCGCAGGCCAGGGCCAGCTCCAGAAAGGTCCCGGCAAAGCACGAGCCCGCTTCGATCAAGGCAAACAGACTGCGCGAGGACACGTCCAGGCGGCTCAAGGTGCGGCGCAGCAGGCCGGTGGTTTCGCGTACCAGCCAATGGTTTTGGTGCGCCAGCAGCGTCGCGTCCATGGCCAGCACGGCCGCGGCCTCGCCCTGGGTTTTGATCAGCCAGGTTCCGATTTCCAGTTCGTTGGTGCGCATCAGCAAAATCGCGTCTTCGAGTTCGCGCGCCAGCACCAGCGGGTACCAGTGGGAGCCCGCGGCTTCAATCTCGGCAACGCTGGCCGGCTGCGCGCCGCTGGGTGCGTGCACGGTAAACACAGCAGTGCGCTTGGCACGGTCGATGTCAACCTTCACATGGCTGTAATGCAGGGCGTCTGCACTGTGTGAGCATTGCAAGGGCGTGAGGGCTACGCCTTTGCCATCAGCAGGGCGGTCGCTCCGGGCGGCCAGTTCCAGGGCACGCGCTTGCACACGGGCCGCAAAATCGGCAGGGCGCACGGCTTCGTCCACCAGGCGCCAGTCCACGGCTTTTTTGCCACGCACGCCTTCGGCACTGGTGCAAAACAGATCTGCCAGGTCGTGACGCACTTTGCGCTTGTCGGTGACCCGGGTCAGGCCGCCGGTTCCGGGTAGCACACCGAGCAGGGGCACTTCGGGCAGGCTCACGGCGCTGGAGCGGTCGTCCACCAGGATGATTTCGTCGCAGGCCAGGGCCAATTCGTATCCGCCTCCTGCACAGGCGCCGTTAACCGCGGCCAGGAACTTCAATCCGCTGTGGGCCGAGGAGTCTTCCAGACCGTTGCGTGTCTCGTTGGTGAATTTGCAGAAATTCACTTTCCACGCATGGCTGCTCAGGCCCAGCATGAAGATGTTGGCGCCGGAGCAAAACACCTTGTCCTTGGCGCTGGTGATCACCACGGTACGGACTTCGGGGTGCTCAAAGCGGATGCGCTGAATGGCGTCGTTCAATTCAATGTCCACGCCCAGGTCATAGCTGTTGAGCTTGAGCTTGTAGCCCGGGCGCAAGCCGGCGTTTTCGTCAAAGTCGGCTTTGAGCGTGGCCACTGCGCCATCAAAGCTGAGTTTCCAATGCCTGTAGTTGGAGGGTTGGGTTTCGTAACTGACGGTTTGGGACGACATGAATCAATGCTCCTAAAGATATGCACAAAAATGCTTTTTTTGACGATGACGCATCATAGTGCATGTTTTGAAACATGGTCAAGCATTTTTTTGCACTTTTTTCAGGATTGCATTTGCAGCCTTTCGCGAACCGTGTGGCGCAACAACTCAAAGGTCGCATCCAGGGCTTGCGTGCTGGTGTTCACCCGCAGTTGCGCCTTGGAATAAAAGGGCGCGCGGCCCGTCAAAATGCCCTTGAGGTCTTCCATCGCCTCCTTGCTTGCCGCCATCGGGCGCATATCGCCCTGGGCAATGACGCGGTGCATATGGTCTTCCGGCGCGGCTTGCAGCCACACGGTGGTGCAGTGCGCCAGCAGCAGGTTGAAACTCGCAGGGTCAGACACCAGGCCGCCGGGCGTGGCAATCACCGCCTCGGGGTAAATCTGAATGCTTTCTTCCAGCGCCCTGCGCTCGTAGCGGCGGTAGGC
This sequence comes from uncultured beta proteobacterium, assembly GCA_903914985.1. GTDB lineage: Bacteria > Pseudomonadota > Gammaproteobacteria > Burkholderiales > Burkholderiaceae_C > Allorhodoferax. The sequence goes on from CAIWRE010000219.1 coordinate 6,481, forward strand.
GCTCACGCCATACAGCGCCTGGATCTCGGCCACGCTGCAGCCCGCAAATTTTTCGATCTCCTGGCTCAGTTCTACAAAGGGAAAGCCCAGGTCCTGCGCCAGCATCTTGCCCAGTGTGGACTTGCCCGCGCCGCGCAGACCAATCAGCGCGACACGCGGGCTCAAAGCAGCATTGCCGCCGCCGGTGCCCAGCAGCTCGCCAATGGCCACGCGCACTTTTTGCAAAGTGGCGTCGTCGCGCTGCTCCAGCATTTCCCGGATCATGAGCCACTCGGGCGAGGAGGTGGTCACGTCGCCTATCAGTTCGCTGAGCGTGCATTGCAGTGCGCTGGCCACTTGCAGCATCACCAGCACAGAAGCGTTGCCCAGACCGTATTCCATATTGGCCAAATGCCGCTCGGACACGTCGGCGGCCAAGGCCAGCGCCTTGCGCGTCATGCCCCGGCGCGATCGCAAAGCACTCACGCGCGCGCCCAAAGCGACCAAAAATGGGTGTTTGACGGGTGCCGGTGCAGGCCCCGCATCAGAGGCTTCGCTCGGTGTTAACCCTGATATATGCAATATAGTGCTTGACATGGTGTGGCGATCGATTTATCTTTCGTATGCAGAATAATTCATTTTCCCCGAAATCACAAGCTGCGGCTGGAAAACTTTGCCGCTGCAGCATGCGCAACTTGACCTGAAACAAAGTCCAACTGAATGATCGCCTTATGACTGAACTTCTTCCCAATTTCCTCAGCGGCCAGTGGTCGCATGGCGCCGGCGCAGGCAGCACCTTGCTGGACCCGGTGCTGGGCACGCCGCTGGTTCGGGTGGACGCCACCGGCCTGGACCTGGACGCGGGCTTCGCCTTTGCCCGTGACGTGGGCGGCGCGGCCTTGCGCGCCCTGAGCTACCGCGAGCGCGCTGCCCTGCTGGGTGCCGCCGTCAAAGTGCTGCAAGCCCACCGCGGTGCCTATTACGAGATTGCCACGGCCAACAGCGGCACCGTCAAAAACGACTCGGCAGTGGACATCGATGGCGGCATCTTCACCCTGGGCACCTATGCCAAGTTGGGCGAATCGCTGGGGGATCGCCATTACCTGGTGGACGCCGACATGGTGCGCTTGGGCAAAGACCCCCTGTTTCAGTCGCAGCACGTGCTGGTGCCTACCCGCGGTGTGGCACTGCTGATCAATGCCTTTAACTTTCCCTCCTGGGGCTTGTGGGAAAAAGCGGCGCCTGCGCTGCTCTCGGGCGTGCCCGTCATCGTCAAGCCAGGTACGGCAACGGCGTGGCTCACCCAGCGCATGGTGCAAGACGTAGTGAACGCGGGCATTTTTCCGCCCGGCGCGTTGTCGGTGGTGTGCGGTAGCTCGGCCGGGCTGCTGGATGCTCTTCAACCCTTGGATGTGCTGTCCTTTACCGGTTCGGCCGAGACCGCGCGCCTGGTGCGTTCGCATTCGGCGGTGGCCCAGCACTCGGTGCGGGTGAACATCGAGGCCGACAGCCTGAACTCGGCCTTTCTGCTGCCTGGCGAAGACGCCAGCAGCGAATCGTTTGGCTTGCTGGTCAAAGAGGTGGTGCGCGAGATGACGGTCAAGTCGGGCCAGAAATGCACCGCCATTCGCCGCGTCTTTGTGCCGGAAACCTTGTACGACGCGGCTGCTCAAGCCATTGCGGCCCGCCTGTCGAGCATCAGCGTCGGCAACCCCCGCAACGACACGGTGCGCATGGGTTCGCTGGTGAGCCGTGCGCAGTTGCAATCGGTGCGCGAGGGCTTGCAAGCACTGCAGAGCCAAACCGATACTTTGTTCGACGGTGCCAACATGCCCTTGGTGGACGCCGACCCGGCCGTGGCTTGCTGCGTCGGCCCCACGCTCTTGGGAGCACGCAAGGCCGATGCGGCCGCCGTGGTGCATGCGATGGAAGTGTTTGGTCCGGTCGCGACTCTGTTGCCTTACCGCAGCAGCGACCATGCCTTGGAACTGATTCGGCGCGGCCAAGGCTCTCTGGTGGCGTCTATTTACGGAAGCGACCCGCAAAGCCTGGCGGATACTGCGCTGGCGCTGGCGGACAGCCATGGCCGGGTCCACAGCATTTCGCCCGACGTGGCGGCTTCCCATACGGGCCATGGCAATGTGATGCCCCATTCGCTGCACGGCGGCCCGGGCCGCGCGGGCGGTGGCGAAGAGCTAGGCGGCTTGCGCGCTTTGGGCTTTTACCACCGCCGCAGTGCCGTGCAGGCCAGTACCAGCGTTTTGAATTTGCTGCGCGCCAGCGACGCAGCGCCCAGTCCCTGAAAGGCCTCGCCATGCCACACACCCCTGCGATGGGCCCCACCAGCCCGCA
>CAIWRE010000220.1 GCA_903914985.1 uncultured beta proteobacterium
AAGTATTTTCCGCACGAGGTCATTTAAATGAATGCGCCTGTGTCTCAAGAATTGCTGGCGCCTGCCAGCGTCGAGTTCAAGCTGAACGATCAAACGGTGGTGGGCTTTGAAGGCGAGTCCATCCTCAATGCGGCCAAGCGCCATGGCATCGACATTCCCCACCTTTGCTACAAAGACGGCTACCGCGCCGACGGCAACTGCCGCGCCTGTGTGGTTGAGATCAAGGGCGAGCGCACATTGGCGCCCAGCTGCTGCCGCTCGGCGACGGCTGGCATGGAAGTGCAGGCCCAGAGCGAGCGCGCACTGAAAAGCCAGAAGATGGTGGTGGAGATGCTGCTCTCCGACATGCCGGACGTGGGCTACAAATGGAATGACGCCGACGGTACCGAAACAGGTGCCGCAGGCCAGCACGGCGAGCTCAGCCAGTGGGCGGATCGACTGGGCGTGACGGTGCGCCCCGAGCTCAAGGCGCTGCGCCGTGAGCAGCCGCAGTCCGACATGTCGCACCCCGCCATGGCGGTGAACCTGGATGCCTGCATTCAGTGCAACCGCTGCGTGCGCGCCTGCCGCGAAGAGCAGGTCAACGACGTGATTGGCTACGCACTGCGCGGTGCGCACAGCGAAATCGTGTTCGACCTGAACGACCCCATGGGCCTGAGCACTTGCGTGGCCTGCGGCGAATGCGTGCAGGCCTGCCCCACGGGCGCGCTCATGCCCAAGACCCAGGTCGGCAGCCAGGTGGTGGACAAGAAGGTCGACTCGGTGTGCCCGTTCTGCGGCGTGGGCTGCTTGTTGACCTACAACGTCAAAGATAACGTCATCGTCAGCGTGGACGGACGCGATGGCCCGGCCAACCACAACCGCTTGTGCGTCAAGGGCCGCTTTGGTTTTGACTACGCGGCCAGCCCCCAGCGCCTGACCATGCCTTTGATCCGCAAGGAAGGCGTGGGCAAAGACCCGGAAATGCTCAACCGCTTGAACCGCGACAGCGCCGATTGGTCCGAGGTCTTCCGCGAAGCGACCTGGGAAGAAGCCTTGTCTCTGGGCGCGGGCAAGCTCAAAGACCTGCGTGACCAGTTCGGCCCCAAAGCCCTGGCAGGTTTTGGCTCGGCCAAAGGCAGCAACGAAGAGGCCTATTTGTTCCAAAAACTGGTGCGCACCGGCTTTGGCAGCAACAACGTGGACCACTGCACCCGCCTGTGCCATGCCTCCAGCGTGGCGGCGCTCCTCGAAGGTGTGGGCTCCGGTGCCGTGAGCAACCAGGTCAATGATGTGGAGCATTCGGAACTGATCTTTGTGATCGGCTCCAACCCCACGGCCAACCACCCGGTGGCCGCAACCTGGATGAAAAACGCGGCCCAGCGCGGTGCCAAGATTGTGCTGGCCGACCCGCGCATTACCGATATCGGCAAACACGCCTGGCGCACCCTGCAGTTCAAGGCCGATACCGATGTGGCCATGCTCAATGCGATGATCCATGTGATCATCGAAGAAGGCTTGGTCGACCTTGATTTCATTGCGCATCGCGCCAGCAATTTTGAAGCGTTGCGCGACAACGTAAAGGGTTACAGCCCCGAGGCCATGGAGCCTATTTGTGGCATTCCCGCTCGGACTGTGCGCGAAGTTGCACGCGCTTTTGCCACCGCCAAAAGCGCCATGATCTTGTGGGGCATGGGTGTGAGCCAGCATGTGCACGGCACCGACAACGCGCGCTGCCTGATTGCGCTGTGCACCGTGGCCGGGCAGATCGGAAAGCCCGGCTCCGGCCTGCACCCGCTGCGCGGCCAGAACAACG
>CAIWRE010000221.1 GCA_903914985.1 uncultured beta proteobacterium
ACCTGGGGCCCTGGACACCCAAGTACCAGGACGGCAAGCTCTATGGCCGCGGCGGTGCCGATGACGGTTACGCCGCTTACGCCGCCATTGCCGCGATTCAGGCTCTTCAATCCCAAAAGGTGGGGCATCCGCGCATCATCGGTTTGATCGAAACCTGCGAAGAAAGCGGGTCTTACGACCTCCTGCCTTACGTCGATGCACTGCGCACCCGCCTGGGGGACGTGGGCCTAGTGGTGTGCCTGGACTCGGGCGCTGGCAACTACGACCAACTGTGGCTCACCAACAGCCTGCGCGGCATGGCCAGCGGGGTGCTGAAGGTGGAGGTGCTGACCGAAGGCGTGCATTCCGGCGACGCCAGCGGCGTGGTGCCATCGAGCTTTCGCATCCTGCGCCACTTGCTCGACCGCCTGGAAGACAGCGCGACCGGGCGCCTGCTGCCCGAGAGCTTTCATTGCGCCGTACCGCCTGAGCGCATGGCGCAAGCACAGGCCACGGCCGACATTTTGGGTGACGAGCTGTACAAGCGCTTTCCCTGGGCGCACTACGACTGCGGCGGTGCCAGCCAGTTTGCCCTGCCCACCACCACCGACCCCTTGCAGGCCCTGCTCAACCGTACCTGGATGCCCACGCTGAGCGTGACCGGTGCCGATGGCTTTCCTGAGATGAAAAACGCCGGCAATGTGCTGCGCCCCTACACCGCATTCAAGCTGTCGCTGCGACTGCCGCCACTGGTGGAGGCGGCCAGCGCGGTGCAAGAACTCAAAGCCCTGTTAGAAGACAACGCGCCCTACCAGGCCAAGGTCACTTTTGAGGGCGGCGGTGGCGCCACCGGCTGGAACGCACCCAGCACGGCACAGTGGTTTGAGCAGGCCCTGAACGCCGCCTCGCAAGCGCACTTTGGCGCACCCTGCGGCTACATCGGACAGGGCGGCACAATCCCGCTCATGAACATGCTCAGCACCGGCTTCCCCAAAGCCCAAATGATGGTGTGCGGCGTGCTGGGCCCCAAGAGCAACGCGCACGGACCCAATGAGTTTTTGCACGTGCCCTACGCCAAGAAACTCACAGCTGCCGTGGCCCAGGTCATTGCCAGCTTTCCTTAACTCTTGCGTTCAAAGGCCTATCGATGAGCACCGCCCAAGTTTCCGAAATCACCACCCCCCACGGCGCCACGCTGGCGCTGCGCGATTGGCGACTTGCTGAGGGTGTTGTCCCACGCGCGATGGTCGTGATCGTTCACGGTTTGGGTGAACACAGCGGGCGGTACGAGCATGTCGCACAGCACCTCAACAACTGGGGCTTTGCAGTACGCGCTTTTGATTTGTGCGGACACGGTGGCTCCAGTGGTGCGCCGGGAAGCATGCCCGACGACAACCGTTTGTTGGACGATCTGGCCACTGTCATCGATCGCAGCCGGGCAGATCTGGCGCCCGGTACGCCTTTGGTGTTGCTGGGCCACAGTTTGGGCGGGCTGATTGCGGCGCGCTTTGTGTCGCTCAAACTGCGGGCGCTGGATGCGCTGGTCTTGTCCAGTCCGGCATTGGATGCGGGCCTGAACGCATTTCAAAAATTCTTGATTGCGACCTTGCCAACCATTGCGCCCAACCTGCGCGTGGGCAACCGCTTGGACGCGACCTATCTCTCGCACGACCCTGCCGTGGTCGCCGCCTACCGCGCCGACCCGCTGGTGCATGACCGCATTTGCGCACGACTGGCAAAGTTCATTGGCCAGGCCGGCTTGCAAACCCGCGCGCTTGCTGGGCAATGGACCGTTCCCACCTTGTTGATGTATGCAGGACAGGACCGCCTGGTCAATCCCGCAGGCAGCCGTGACTTTGCCGCCAAAGCGCCAAGCGCAGTGGTCACCAGCCATTGCTTTGAAGACCTGTACCACGAGATTTTTAACGAGGCCGACAGTGCCCCGGTCTTTGCCCTGCTGCAGCAGTGGCTGGACCAGCACGTAGCGGCTTGATCCAGTGCTTACAACGCGCCTTTAAGCCAGCAGCGCCAGCGCGGTGAGCGCCGCTGTTTCGGCGCGCAGTACCCGCGCGCCCAGCGACACCGCGCTAAAGCCAGAGGCCACCGCGGCCTCTTCTTCGGTGGCGCTCAACCCGCCTTCCGGTCCGGACAAAAACACCGCCGGTGCGGTCACGTTGGCCGTTGCCCATCCGCGCAGAGGGTGCGAGCCCTCGCGCAAAGACAGTAAGAGTCGCACAGCATCGATTTCTTGGGCATTGCTTGCGGCCAGACCACGCAGCCACTGGGCCAATGGCGCCACCGGATAAATACGGGGTACGCGGTTACCGCCGCACTGTTCGCAGGCCGATACCGCCACGCTTTGCCAGTGCGCCACCTTTTTCTCTGCGCGCTCACCGGCCAGACGCAGCACACTGCGCTCACTGATCAGGGGTTGGATGCTGGCCACACCCAGCTCCGTGGCCTTCTCGACCAACCAGTCCATGCGCTCATTAGCGGGCATAACGACGGCGAGGTGCACTTCACGCAGTGCTTCACGCTCTACCGCACGGTGCGCACCCACTTGCACCTGCACATGGCTGCGGCCCATTTGGGTGACAGTCGCGTCAAATTCACCGCCAGGGCTGCTATCAGCTGAACCGCTCTCCCAGTGCGGGCCGTGGTTGAACAGGGTGATGCTGTCGCCCGGCTGCAAACGCAGCACCTGCACATGTCGCGCGGCACCCGCGGGGAGTTCCAACACAGCACCGGTGTGCAGCGGGGCCGGACAGAAAAAGCGGGGCATGGGCTATGCGGCTCCCGGACTGCGGCCAAAGCCAAACACGTTGGGCTCTTCAATGCCTTCGATCTGGTCCACCAGGCGCAGCAGGGGTTTGAGTTCGCGGTAGCGCGCGCAGGTGGCACGGATGTAGCTGATAAAGCGCGGCGTGTCGGCCAGGTATTGCGGTTTGCCGTCACGCAATGTCAAGCGGGCAAAGATGCCGGCAATTTTGAGATGGCGCTGCAAACCCATCCACTCCACGGCGCGGTAAAACACGCCGAAGTCATC
>CAIWRE010000222.1 GCA_903914985.1 uncultured beta proteobacterium
CCAATGACCATGTGCAAAAGCTGTTTCGCTTTACCGACGCCGTGGTGTTCAGCTTCGATGGCGATGGCGCCGGGCGACGCGCCGCGCGCAAGGCCTTGGACGGCGCGCTGGCCTTTGCCACCGATGTGCGCAGTATCAAGTTTTTGTTTTTGCCGCAGGAACATGACCCCGACAGCTTTATCCGCGCCAATGGCGCCGAGGCCTTTGCCGACTACGTGAAACAAGCCACACCCCTGAGCCGCTTTTTGGTGGAGTCGGCCAGTGAGGGCTGTGACCTGAATACCGCCGAGGGCCGTGCCCATTTGTCGAGCAACGCCAAGCCGATGTGGATGCAGCTGCCCGAAGGTGCGCTGAAACTGCAGTTGCTGGCCGAAATCGCGGATCTGGTGCAACTCACCAGCCGCGAACTGGGTGAGCTGTGGATGCCGCCCGGCCGCTCCGGTGACAAAGACACAGGCCGCGCCCGGCGCTCTCCACAGCGCGCAGACAGCCAGGACGCCGCCAACCGACCGGGTCTGCGCGCGTCCTTCAGCGCGAGTAGCCGCTCAAGCGCCGCACCGAGCCGGCTGAGCGGGCGTGCACGCCCTGCCAGCCGCGCCGACCACACCACGCGCATCCTGCTGGGACACAGCCAACTGTGGAATGCACTGACCGGTGAGGAGCACGCCATGCTGTGTGAACTGCCCGAGCCCCATGGGGCCTTGTTTGTCTGGCTCGAAGTCCAGCTGCACGAACACGGCCCTCTGAACTGGAGCACTCTGCGCACCGAAATGAGCGGGCAGGCGTTCGAGCCTTTGGCGCTGCGGCTCATGGCGGAAGACGGACCCGCCACGGTGCCGGGTGAGGATTCCTTCATGGAGCTTCAGGGCTTGGTACTGCGCCTGGCGATTGACCGCATTGATGCGGCAATGAAGGACATCGCCCAATCGTCCCCCGACGCCGCCATGGCGCAGCGCTACCGCGGCCTGCAAGACAAACGCAGTCTTTTCGCGGCACAGCTCGATTTAATGGTAAAAAAGATGGCGGAAAAGGTATAATCCACTTTTTTCGGCAAGAGCGACAGCAGCACCTCCGGGCATCCGGCCACGCAGTGACACCGATCACACAGGCCACCCCACCGCAAGGACTGCAACCCAAATGTTCGCCCACCCATCTTGCTGCTGAAGTTTTCCCCTTCGCTCCCGTTTTCCTGCCCCTGGCGCCCAAGCGATTGACATCGGTCGCTGCTGCCTGAATCGTTTGTTTTTTGTGGTTCTGAGGTTCACTATGCCCGCATCCAAATCCGCCAAGCCCGTAAAACCCGCAGCCAAGACTGCGGTAAAAGCCACTGCAAAACCAGCAGTCAAGCCTGCCGCAAAGGTAGCTGCGAAGGCCGCGCCAAAGGCCCCCGTAAAAGCCCCGGCAAAGCCAGCGGCCAAGCCTGTGGCCAAAGCGGTCAAAGTACCTGCGAAGGCCCCCGCCAAGGTCGTCAAAGCTGCGCCCGCGGCCAAGACAGCTGCCAGCAGCAAACCCGTGGCCAAACCGGCCGCCACCAAGGCAGTCGCAAAACCGGCTGCAAAAGCCCCCGCGAAGCCAGCCGCCAAAGTCGCACAAACCAAGGTGGCCAGCAAAGCTGCTGCGCCCAAGCCAACGCCCAAAGTGGCGGCCAAGGTTGTCGCGCCTGCGAAGGCTCCGGCAAAGGTGGCTGCCAAAGTGGTCGAAAAAACAAACACCAAAGCAGCCGCAAAGCCTGCAGAAAAAGCACCCATCAAGTCTCCTGCCAAACCAGCCGCCAAGGCGGCCGCGAAGTCAAAAGCCAAAGGCAAACCAGCTGCCTCCGAAGACGATGTCGAGCTGTTGGACATTGAAGCCGAGCTCGAGGTCGAGCCGGTGGTGAGCGCCACCGGCGAAAAGGTCAAGCCGCTGCGCATGAAGATCAGCAAGGCCAAAGAGCGTGCCTTGATGAAAGAGTTCGGACTCGAAGAAACCATCCTGTCCGAAGAAGAGAAAACCAAGCGCCGCCTGGCCTTTGTGGCGCTGATCAAGCTGGGGCGCACCCGCGGCTACCTGACGCACGGCGAGATTTCGGACCACCTGCCCGGCAAATTGGTCGACGCAGAAACCTTGGAGGTCGTGATCTCCATGCTCAACGACATGGGTGTTGCCGTTTAC
>CAIWRE010000223.1 GCA_903914985.1 uncultured beta proteobacterium
CCTGGGCCTGGGCATGCTCCAAGGCGCCTTGGGCCATGGCGCGCGCCACCGGCTCGCTCACCGCGCCATGCTTCGCAATCAGCGCCGCGTCTACCCCCAGCATTTGCGTTTTGGCGGCGTTGGAATAGGTCACAAAGCCGCGCTCTAGCCAGGCGCTGGAGCCTGCCAGGTCGGTGCAGGCTCCGGCAATCAAGCCGCCGGTGCAACTCTCGGCCGTGGCCAGCATCCAGCCGCGTGCGAGCAAGGCCGTGGCAAGCTGCTGCACCCGTTCAGCGGTGGCATCGGGCGCAGGGCTGGAGGTCCTCACCATGCCCGCCACAGTGCAATCACCAGCAGCGTGCAAGCGGCGGCCACCAGGTCGTCAAGCATGATGCCCCAGCCTGCCTTCGCCCAGGCCCAGCGGTCGGTGGAGGGGTCCAGACCGTGGTACAGCCGGTCCGCCCAGCCCACGGGGCCGGGTTTGACCGCATCAAAAAACCGGAACAAGGCAAAAGCGGCAAGCTGGCCCCACAGCCCGGCGGGCATCACCAGCCAGAGAATGATCCACATGGCTACTGCTTCGTCCCAGACCACGCTGCCGGGGTCGAGCACGCCCATGTTGCGGGCGGTGACGGTGCACACCCACCAGCCCACAGGAATGGAGGCCGCAATCAGCAGTGCCCAACGCGCGTCGTTCATCCAGGGCGACAGCGCCAAAAACACCACCCAGGCCCACAAGGTGCCTGCGGTGCCCGGTGCAAAACGGCTCAAACCCGAGCCAAAGCCCAGCGCCAACAAATGGGCGGGGTGGGCCAGCATGAAACGCAGCGTCGGTTTGGAAGCAAAGCGCTTGCCGCTGGGGTCGGTGGGGTACACGGTTTCGGCTTGGGTCATGCGCTAGGGGCTGCTGGCAGCAGCAAAGTGGTCAAAGGACGCCAGGTGTAGCGACGCGGGTGCAATGGCACGCCCCTGGCCGTCCAGCAACTGCAGCGTCTGCTCGGCGCGCATGGTACCAATGCGGGTCACCGGCGTGGCGCTCTGCACGGCGGCCTGCGCTACCGCATCGCGCATGGCTGGCGGTGCGCAAAACACCAGCTCGTAGTCGTCGCCTCCTGCCAGCACGCATTGCAGTGCGGTGTCGCGCCCGAACTGCGCGTCAAACTGCGCGGCGCCGCCTGAAAATTTTGCGCGTGCCGCCAGGAGTGGCAAGGCCCGCTCCATCTCAATCTGCGCACCCAGCCCCGAGCGCTCCAGGATATGGCTCAGGTCGCCCAGCAGGCCGTCGCTCACATCGGCGCAGGCAGTCGCCACGCCGCGCAGGGCCTGGCCCAGTGCCACGCGGGGGGTGGGTTGCTCCAGCCGGTTTTTCGCCGCGTCCATCAGCTTGGCGGGCAATGGGAGCGCGCCTTGCAAAGCGCGCAAGGCCAGCGCCGCGTCGCCCAAGGTGCCGCTCACGTAAATGTCGTCACCCGCCCGGGCGCCGCTGCGCAGCAGCGCACTGGTGGGTAGCAGGGGCGTGGCACCCCTTGAGGGCACTTCGCCAAACACGGTGATGCAGATAGTGAGTGGCCCGCGCGTGGTATCTCCGCCAATGAGTTCGCAGCCGTGGGCATCGGCCAGTTGCAACAGGCCCTTGGCAAAAGGCGCGAGCCAGGCTTCGTCCGCCTGAGGCAGCGCGAGCGCCAGCGTGAAAGCCAGC
>CAIWRE010000224.1 GCA_903914985.1 uncultured beta proteobacterium
ATCACCACCTACAACCGCAGCGATGCGCTGGTAGCGGTATTGCAAGGCCTAGCCTGTCAGGATGACCGTGACTTTGAAGTGGTGGTCGCAGACGACGGTTCCACCCCAAAGCACCAGCAAGCCATCCAAAGCGCCGCAGAGGCTTTGGGTCTGTCCCTGCGCCATGTGTGGCACCCCGACGTGGGCTTTACCGCCTCGCGGGTGCGCAATTTGGGCGTGTCAGTGGCCCGGGGCGACTACCTCGTGTTCATGGACGGCGACTGTGTGCCCGAGACCGACTTTGTGCGGCGGCACCGCCAATTGCGGGAAGCAGCCTGTCTGGTCAACGGCAGTCGCGTGCTCTTGAGCGAAAAGTTGACCCGGGCGGTGTTGACCAATGGCGAACAAGTGTGCGGCCGGTCGGCCTGGTACTGGCTGGCCCGCTGGTGGACCCAAGACGCCAGCAAGCTCACAGGTTTGCTGCGCCTGCCCGACTTGACCTGGCGCAAGCGCCCCGGATTTCGCTGGCGCGGCATTCGCAGCTGCAACATGGGGGTTTGGCGCACCGACTTTGAGGCGGTCAACGGTTTTGACGAGTCCTTTGTCGGCTGGGGCCATGAGGACGCCGACTTTGTGCTGCGCCTGCATAACCACGGCGTAGCGCGTAAAAACGGTTTCTGTGCCACCGAAGTTTTTCACCTCTGGCACCCCGAGTCCAGCCGGGTGCAGGAGAGTGCCAATGCCGGGCGGGTACGCCAGCGCCAGCAAACTTTAGAAACCCAAGCAGAGCGCGGTTACCGGGAGTGCCGCCAGGGTGGGGAAATCCGCGTCAGCTCTTGGGGATAATACGGGGCTATGAAAAAACTCTTGCTAGCCATTGTCAGCTGGGCGCTGGGAGCCAGTGCCTTCGCGCAGTTCCGTGTGGAAGTGTCCGGTGTGGGCTTGACGCAGCTGCCGGTTGCCGTGGCTGCGTTCAAGGGCAATGAGCAACTTACCCAAAAAATTGCGCTCATCGTTCAGGCAGATCTGGAGCGCAGCGGCCAGTTCCGCGGTCTGGATGCCAGCGGCGCGGTGCTGGACGAGTCGTCGCGCCCGGACATGGCGCAGTGGCGTAAACAAGGTGCCGACGCGCTGGTGACTGGCAGTGTCACTCGCTTGGCTGAAGACCGGTATAAGGTGAGTTTTCGGGTTTGGGACGTAGTGCGTAGCCAAGCCCAAGGAATGGGTGACCTCGGCGGACAAGAGCATGTAGCAACGAGCGCTGAATTGCGCCATGTGGCGCACCGCATTGCCGATACCGTGTACGAAAAGCTCACCGGAGAGAAAGGCGTTTTCTCTACCCGCATCGCCTACGTGACCCGCAACACCGGCGTGTACAACCTTTGGGTGGCCGATGCCGATGGCGAAGGCGCCCAGTCCGCTTTGCGCAGCACCGAACCCATTATTTCTCCCTCGTGGTCGCCCAACGGAAACCAGTTGGCCTATGTCTCGTTTGAGTCGCGCAAGCCGGTGGTCTATGTGCATGACGTGGACTCCGGCAAGCGACGCCTGGTCGCCAATTTCAAAGGTTCCAACAGTGCACCGAGTTGGTCGCCAGACGGAAAAACGCTGGCCCTCACCTTAAGCCGCGACGGTGGCTCGCAGCTCTATTTGCTGGACGCAAATGTCTCAGGCGCCGAGCCGCGCCGCTTGGCAAGCTCTCAGGCCATTGATACCGAGCCCACCTTCACCGCCGACGGGAAAACCATTTATTTCGTCAGTGACCGTGGCGGCTCGCCGCAGATTTACCGGCTGGCGGTCGGTGGAGGCACGCCTGAGCGCGTTACGTTTTCCGGTAACTACAACATTTCTCCCGCCCTGAGCGCCGACGGTCGCTGGATGGCCTATGTCTCGCGCATCAATGGGGCTTTCAAACTTCACGTGATGGACCTGGCCACGGGCCAAAGTTCCGCCATCACCGACACGAACGCCGACGAAAATCCGAGTTTTTCCGGCAACAGCCGCATGCTTTTGTATGCCACCCAACAAGGCAGCCGCGAGGCCCTGATGACCACCACGCTGGACGGCAAAGTCAAAGCCCGGCTGGCGGGACAGGGTGGCGATTTGCGCGAGCCTGACTGGGGCCCCGCCGCCCGCTAATGCAATTGTGTTTGTAGTGAAGACCTTCAACTGGAGTTTGGAATGAATAAATTGAATCAGTGGACGCTGGCGGCATTGGTAGCAGCGGCTTTGGCCGGATGTGGATCCACCGTCAAATTGGACGATGTGGCAGTCGAAGACAGGGCCGGCCAGTCAGTGTCTGGTGCCAATGCAGCCGGCAGCGCAAACAGTGGCGCAGCGTCACAGGCCAAGTCCACGGTGACCACGCTCACGCCTGCCAACAATGGCGGTGCAGACATGGTGGTCCCGGGCGGACGGGTGGTTTACTTTGACTACGACAGTTTTGCCATCCGTGCCGAGTTTCAGTCGGTCATCGAGGCCCACGCCAAGGTGATCAAGGGCGACAAAGCCCTCAAAGCCACGATCCAAGGGCATACCGACGAGCGTGGCGGGCGTGAGTACAACCTGGCCTTGGGCCAAAAACGCGCAGAAGCTGTGCGCAAGGCATTGACTTTGCTAGGCGTGTCCGACGGCCAATTGGAAGCTGTGAGCTTTGGTAAAGAGAAGCCCGCCGTGGTGGGCGACTCCGAAGCGGCGATGGAAAAAAATCGCCGGGCTGAAATCGCGGTTCGCTGATGTTCGCAGTCCCTAGCGTGCTCGTGCGCGGCGCCTTGCCGGTGTTGTTATGCGCCGCTTCTCTCCAAGCGGGCGCGGGCATGTTCGACGATGAAGAGGCGCGCCGGGCCATTTTGGACGTGCGCCAAAAGCTCGAGACGCAGCGCCGTGATACCGAGCTGCGTTTGGCCGACATCGTTGCTCGCCAGACCGATGAGCTGACGGGCTTGCGCCGTAGCCTGCAGGACTTGCAAAACCAGTTGGAGGCCAATGCCGCCGAGACCGCCAAGCTGCGGGGACAAATCGAGCAACTCGTGCGCGATTTGGGAGAGGCGCAGCGTCGCCAAGTGGACGCCACCAAAGCGGTGGATGAGCGACTTCGCAAATTGGAGCCTGTCAAGGTCAGCTTCGAGGGCGCGGACTTCCTGGCAGACCCGCAAGAGAAGCGCGCGTTTGAGCAGGCCTTGGCCAACTTCAGAAAAGGGGAGTTCGATACTGCGCAGTCCGCACTGATGGACTTGCTCTCGCGCTATCCACAATCAGGCTATGCCAATGCCGCCCTGTTCTGGATCGGTAATGCCAAGTTTGTGGGCAAGGACTACAAAGGCGCGCTGGCCAGTTTTCAAAAGCTGCTAGCCCAGGACGCCGCCTATGTGCGTGCGCCCGAAGCCTTGCTGGCCTTGGCCAATTGTCAGTTGGAACTCAAGGACACAGCCGGCGCCCGCAAGACTCTTGAGTCGCTGATCGCCGATTACGCGCGCAGCGAAGCCGCAGACGCTGCCAAAGAGCGCCTGGCGCGCCTGAAGTAGATGACCCCCGACCCGCTGTGCGGGCTCCCTGCGGCAGACACTGACGTCCAGCGCCGGTTTTCCGGACTGGACCGCCTCTACGGGGCGGGACCAGCGCACGCTGTGCGCAGTGCCCATGTGGTGGTGGTGGGTGTCGGTGGTGTCGGGTCGTGGGCCGCAGAGGCCTTGGCGCGCAGCGGTGTGGGTCGCATCACCCTGATCGACATGGATCACGTGTCGGAGTCCAACATCAACCGGCAAATTCACGCCCTCACCCCCACCTTGGGCATGGCCAAGATCGAGGCGATGGCGCAGCGCATTGCCCTCATTCACCCCGGCTGCCAGGTCGGGGGTGTTGACGCATTTGTCGACGGCGACAACTGGCTGCAGTTGCTGCCACCCGATGCTGACGCCGTCATTGACGCCTGCGACCAGGTGATTGCCAAGACGGCAATGGCGCAATGGGCACGCAAGACGCGCTGCCACTTCATAAGCGTCGGCGCAGCGGGCGGTAAACGCCAGGCGCACGCCGTCACTTTGGGGGATTTGAGTGCTTGCAAGTACGACCCCTTGCTGGCCCAAGTGCGTTACCGCTTGCGCAAGTTCCATGGCGCCCCCAAAGAGGGCAAAAAAATGGGTGTGATGTGCGTCTCCAGTCCCGAGGCAGTGGTCCGACCAAATGCCGCTGCCCAAGGCGACAACACGCTCAATTGCCACGGCTACGGCTCGCTGGTCACTGTGACGGCAACCTTCGGCCTGTGTGCTGCAGGCTGGGTGATGGAGCAGCTTTCAAAAGCGCCCTAAATCGCGCTATACTATAGGGCTTGGCAGATACCTTCTAGGTGTTTGACGGGACGTTAGCTCAGTTGGTAGAGCAGCGGACTTTTAATCCGTTTGTCGTGGGTTCGACCCCCGCACGTCCCACCATCCTCATTCCTCTTGAATGCGGGTTTTTAGCTCAGTTGGTAGAGCAGCGGACTCTTAATCCGTAGGTCGCGTGTTCGAGCCACGCAGAACCCACCAATCCCTTCAAAGACAAAAGCCACAGTGTTCGCGTTGTGGCTGCGCAGTACGCAGCCGCACCGGTATCGGGGGGCCGTGAAAGGGAAAAGCCTTGATGTTGGTTCCGACATGATGCCGAGTCGGGCCGGTTGGAGATAATTTGCTCGTCGATGAACTTCCAATTTGGAGCACCTGTATGAGCAAGTCAACAACACTTCTGAAAACTAGCCTGGTCGGCTGCCTAATGCTGACATCCACGCTGAGCGCCTTCGCCAGCGACAGCGACCGAATCAACCAGCTCGAAAAAGACGTTCAAGAACTCAAGCTACGCTTATCAAAGATCGAAGCGCCACAAGGCACGCCTGCCAGCCAAACGAAGGGCGTCCCGTCAAGCGATGGATGGAAATCGCTGGCGAACTGGCGCTATTTGAAAAAGGGAATGAGCTACGACGACGTACGGGCGATTCTTGGCCAACCCAATCGAATTATGGGCGGTACCATTACTTTCTGGTACTTCCCCAACAGTAGTGATGTGACGTTTTATGAAGACAAACTTTATGGTTGGTCTGAGCCAAGGTAAAACCAGCAAAGCACAGAGCTCGCTGAAACGCAGTTCGATGAGAGTCAGAGTCAAGGAGTGATCTTTGAGGTTTTGAAGTCACACTCAGCGCCAGCGATTTGGCTCGTTGAGGTCAGCAGCCCCGGCTAGTTGAATGCAGTGTGCCTTGGCGCGCTTATCCAGCAATGTCCCTGTGGAACCAGCAAGAACCACATCAGGAGTGTGTCTTGGAAAGTATCTACAAGATACACGGAAAAGAAAAAACCCTTATAAATCAATGACCTATAAGGGTTTTCTGGCGGAAGCTGTGAGATTCGAACTCACGGAGGACTCACATCCTCGCCGGTTTTCAAGACCGGTGCCTTAAACCGCTCGGCCAAGCTTCCAAGCCTTCTATTCTAGCGGGGCGGATCAGCGCCTAGTGGGGGAGCAGCATGCCCTTGGTCTCAATGTAGGCCACTACTTCGTCCAGGCCGCTCAGGGTTTTGAGGTTGGTCATCACAAAGGGACGCAGTCCCTTGGGCGTGGTGCGCATACGGACCGTGTCCGAGCGCATCACATCGAGGTTGGCACCCACGTGAGGGGCCAGGTCGGTTTTGTTGATGACAAACAAATCGCTTTTGGTAATGCCCGGGCCGCCTTTGCGCGGGATTTTTTCGCCAGCGGCCACATCGATCACATAAATGGTCAGGTCCGACAACTCGGGG
>CAIWRE010000225.1 GCA_903914985.1 uncultured beta proteobacterium
CTCCAATAAAGCCCTGGCGCAAAGTAAAGCCCACGGCGACAAATGCCAACAACAAACCACTCCACTGGAGTTTGGATAAGCGCTCCGACTTGATAAACCAAGGCAGCACCAATGCCGCCCACAGCGGCGAGGTGTACAAAAACACGGTAATGCGCGAGGCCGCCGTGAACTGCAGGCCCGAAAACAAACAAATGAATTCCATGGCAAACAATGAGCCTGCCAGCAGCCCGGGCCACAAAGAGCCGTCCTGTTGCCACAGCGGCACGCCGCGCCACACGCACCACAGCCAGAGCACGGTGGCCGCACCGGCAAAGCGCACGCCCGCCATAAAAATCGGTGCCATCTCGGGCAGCGTGGCTTTGACAAGCACCTGCTGAAAACCCCAAAAGGCGCAGCAGGTCAGCAGCAGACCAATGGCCAGCGGGTCCAGGTGCTCTTTGCGTTCCATGGCGTGCTCCTAAGGGCTTAGCGCAGGCCGCCCGTGTAGAACGATCCACCGTGGTACAGCAGCGGGTCGGCCTGTTCGCGGTGGCCGCAGCGTTCCACTTCGCCCACAAAAATGATGTGGTCGCCCTCGTCGTGGCGGCTGCGGTTAAAGCATTCAAATGTCGCCACGGCGTCGTGAATCACCGGCGCGCCATGCAAGCCTGGCGACCAGTGCACTCCGGCAAAGCGGTCAATGCCTTTGGTGGCGAATTGGTTGGCCAGTTCCGTTTGCCCAGCACCGAGCACGTTGATGACGTAATGCTTGCAGGCCAGCAGTGCTTCCATCGAGCCCGATTTGTGCGCCAGGCTCCACAGCACCAGCGGAGGCGCCAAAGACACGGAATTGAAAGAACTCACCGTGAGCCCCACCAATCCACCCTGCGGGTTGAGGGCCGTGACCACCGTCACCCCCGTGGCAAATTGCCCGAGTGCGTGACGAAATTGGCTTTGGGAGAAGTCGGGTGGCAAAGCCTGTGCCGAGGGCAGGGCGGTGCCGGGGAGAGAAGGATTCAAAACGATGGCCTGAGGGTGAAAGGGCCGCACTTTACATGGGTCGGCTTCCAAGCCCTGTTACCTAGGTTCACCGACGCGACTCAGTGCCCCAAAATCTTCGACAAAAAGTCGCGGCTGCGTTCGCTTTGGGGATTGTTGAAGAATTCGTGGGGATTGTTTTGTTCCACGATCTGGCCTTGGTCCATGAAGATCACGCGGTCGGCCACGGCTTTGGCAAAGCCCATTTCATGGGTCACGCACACCATGGTGATGCCCTGGTGCGCCATTTCCATCATCACGTCCAGCACTTCTTTGATCATTTCCGGGTCGAGGGCAGAGGTGGGCTCGTCAAACAGCATGATCTTCGGGGTGAGGCACAACGCGCGGGCAATCGCCACACGTTGCTGCTGTCCGCCGGAGAGTTGCAAGGGGTATTTGTGCGCCTGCTCGGCAATGCGCACCCGTTTAAGCTGCTCCATAGCGCGTTCTTCGGCTTCTTTTTTCGGCAGCTTGCCGACCCACATGGGCGAGAGCGTGAGGTTTTCCAGCACGGTCAGGTGCGGAAACAGATTGAACTGCTGAAACACCATGCCGACTTTTTTGCGCACATCGTCTATCACCTTCACGTCGTCGGTGAGTTCTACGCCGTCCACCAGGAGATGGCCTTGCTGATGCTCTTCGAGCCGGTTGATGCAGCGAATGAGCGTGGACTTGCCCGAGCCCGAAGGGCCGCAAACCACAATGCGTTCCCCCTGGGCAATGTGGAGGTCAATGTCACGCAGCACATGAAAGCTGTCGCCGTACCACTTGTTGACTTTGTCGAAGCTGATGATGGGGTTGGACATAGGTGGATTTCAGCGGAGTTTGCTTTTGTTGACTTGCTTTTCAATCCAGTTGCTATAGCGCGACATGGAAAAGCAAAAGCCAAAATAGATGACGGCGATAAACAGATAGCCCTCGATGCGGAAGGGACGCCAGTCCGCGTCTGCATTCATGGCCATGCCCATGGCACCGGTAAGCTCGTACAGGCTCACGATGGCCACCAGGGAGGTGTCTTTGAAGGTGGAGATGAAGTTGTTCATGATGCCCGGCACCACCATGGCCAGCGCCTGGGGCAGGACGATCAGGCGCTGGGTTTGCCAGTAGCTCAGGCCCAGCGTGGCGGCGGCTTCGGTTTGGCCCTTGGGCATGGCCTGCAAGCCACCACGAATCACCTCGGCCATGTAGGCCGCAGCAAACAGCGTAATGCCCGCCAGCACCCGAATCAGCACATCCAAGCTGAAGCCTTGCGGCATGAGCAGCGGCGCCATGTATGAGGCCATGAACAGCACCGAAATCAGCGGCACACCACGAATCAGTTCCACATACACGGTGCACAGGCTGCGAATGGCAGGCATGCCTGAGCGGCGGCCCAATGCAATCATGAGCGCAATGGGAAATGCCAGGCCCATGGACACGGTGGCTAAGAGCAGTGTCAGCGGCAGTCCGCTCCACAGGTCCGTCCCCACGGGCGTGAGGCCAAAGACACCGCCGCGCATGAGCGTGAGATAGGCGGCCAGCACAACCACCCAGAGAGGGATGAGCCACGCTTTCCAGCACGCGCGGATGCAGCTCACCACAATCAGCGCCAGCAACATGACGGTGCAAATCAGCGCACGCCAGTGCTCGTCAAAGGGGTAGCGGCCAAAGAGGATGAAACGGAACTTTTCCCGCACCACGCCCCAGCAGGCGCCGCTGGACGCATGGCACACCGTGTAGTCCGCAACCCAAACCGCATCGATGATGGCCCACTGAAACAAGCGGGGCAGGGTGGCCAGCAAGACGGCACCAACCAGCACTGTGCCCAGGGTGGTGGCCCAGCCGTTGAATAAATTGAGCCGGCACCATGCCAGCAAGCCCCGGGTGCGCACCGGGGCAGGGCGCGGGGCAATCGATTGAAAAGTGGAGGATGTCATGGGCAAGCCTTCAGCGCTCGGTAATCGCGGCGCGGGCGTTGTACCAGTTCATCAGCACCGAGGTGAACAGCGAGGTGCTCAAGTACACCAGCATGATGATGGCAATGCATTCCACCGAACGACCGGTCTGGTTGATCGCGGTGTTGGCAATCGAGACCACGTCGGGGTAGCCGATAGCCACTGCCAATGACGAGTTTTTGGTCAGGTTCAAAAACTGGTTGGTCATGGGCGGAATAATCACCCGCAGCGCCTGCGGCAGCATGACCAAACGCATGGTCTGCGCCCGGTTCAGGCCCAGCGCACTGGCCGCCTCTGACTGGCCCAACGCCACCGATTGAATGCCGCCGCGCACCACTTCGGCCACAAACGCTGCGGTGTAAACGGTCAGTCCCAGCAGCAGGGCCATGAACTCCGGCGTCAGCGCGCCGCCGTTCTCAATGGCGAATTCTCCTTGCACCGGGCGGTCGAGCGCAGTAGGTGCACCACCCAGCGCCCATCCGAGAACCGAGCAGGCCAAGGCCAAGGCCAGCGGTGCCAGCACGGTGCTGCGCGCTTGGCCCGTTGCCTCAAAGCGTCGCTGTGCATGGCCGCGGTAAAACCAGGCCAGTACCAGGCCCACAACCAGCCCCCAAGCGGCCATCACCTGGCCGGTGGCCCACATGGGAATCGGAAAGTTGAGGCCGCCTTTGCTTAAGAAAAACGGGCCCAGTTGCCAGGCCTCCGTGGACACCGGCAGCACTTCGGTGAACAGCAGGTACCACATCAACAGTTGCAGCAGTACCGGCATATTGCGGAAAAACTCGACGTAGCAAATGCACAAGCCGCGCACCAGTGCGTTGCGCGAGAAACGACCTACACCAATGAGGGTGCCGAGAATCGTGGTCAGCACAATCCCCAGCACGGCGACCCGCAGTGTGTTGCTCATGCCCACCAAAAAAGCGCGCCAGTAGGGCTCGCCCGAATCGAAAGCAATGATGCTCTCGCCGATGTCAAAACCTGCCGAGCCACCCAAAAAATCCCAACCGCTCTGGATACCACGTGCCGCCATGTTCGTGGCTGTGTTGTGGGCCAGATACAGGGCCGTCAGCGCAATCACCGCAACGGCGAGCACCTGGTAAACCAG
>CAIWRE010000226.1 GCA_903914985.1 uncultured beta proteobacterium
GCCAGTGCCTGCCAGTCGGGCAGTGCCAGCACCAAACCGAAGTGCGGCATGGGCACCAGCGCATCGCCCACTTTGCCGGTGCGGGTGGTGGCAAAAGGCTGGCCCAGGTGCAATGAGAGTTGGTGGCCGAAAAAATCAAAGTCCACCCAGGTGCCGGTGCTGCGTCCCTCGGTGCAGCCCAGCACGGTGCCGTAAAAATGGCGCGCGGCGTGCAGGTCGTGAACGTGGATGGCGAGGTGAAACAGGCTTTTCATGGCCGCAGGATAGCAGCCCCGAACTGCCATAATTGGGGCTTATGTCGCTCTTGCACACGTTTCGCATTTCCCGCCAGTTCGCGCGCGCCGCGCTGCTGTGGTGGTGCCTTGCGCTCGGTCTTGCCGCCGCAGCGCCCTTGGCGCAGGCCCAAGGCAGCCGCATGGTGTGTACCGCTTCCGGCATGGTCATGCTGGTGGACGCCGACAGTGGCGTCCCGGTGGGGCAGGGTACCCATGCCATGGACTGCGCTTTGTGCATGGTGGCGGGTGCGCCTCCCTCTGCGCCGCCATCCCTCGACCTGTTTGTATCAGCAGGCGAGACACTGCTTGCACAGCCTGTTGTTAGCACCCGTGCCTGGCGTAGCGCAGCGCCGCCCCCCGGTCGCGGTCCCCCAGCGCTGGCCTAAGGCGTGGTCGGACCTTCACGGTCCGCTTCGCCACTCGACGGCTTCGGTGCTTCAGCAACTCTGAATGCGGGCGTCGTCGGGCTTCACCCGTCCTGTGCGCAGACCTGCATTTTTTTGTGGTTGTCGAGCACTTTGAATTTCAGCGCTGCTTGAACGCAGCCCTTGTTAGGCCAGATTTATATGACACCCCGCTTCATTCGTTTTTTTGCGGCCGCCTCCCTGTTCTGTCTG
The DNA here is from genome assembly GCA_903914985.1 of uncultured beta proteobacterium. Taxonomy (GTDB): domain Bacteria; phylum Pseudomonadota; class Gammaproteobacteria; order Burkholderiales; family Burkholderiaceae_C; genus Allorhodoferax. The sequence goes on from CAIWRE010000226.1 coordinate 893, forward strand.
GCGAGCAGCAGTTTTGCCCATGTGGTGTTGCAAGATGGCGCGGCTGCGGCCAACACCAGCTACCGCGCCACCTTTCGTGTGGGTCACGGCTGTGACGGTCAAAGCACCACGGCCATGCGCGTCACCATCCCTGCCGGTTTCAACGGCGCCCAGCCCATGCCCAAAGCGGGCTGGACACTGAGCACCAAAATCGGTCCCTTGGCAGCGCCGTACGAAAGCCACGGCAAGAAATACACGGAAGGCGTGTTGGAAATCACCTGGACTGCCAACGGACCGGACAATGCCTTGCCCGCCGAATACTACGACGAATTCGTCTTGCGCGGCACCACCCCCGCCAAGCCTGGCCCGGTCTGGTTCAAGGTCTTGCAAAGCTGCGCCAAGGCTGCCAATGACTGGGCGGAAGTCCCCGCCAGCGGCACCTCCACCAAGGGCCTGAAGTCGCCCGCCGCACTGCTGGAAGTGCTGGATGTGCAGTCCAGCAACGCCCATGCCCATTGACACATTTATTTCATTTGGAGTTCCTATGAACCACAATCTTTCTCGCGCTTTGATCGTTGTCGCTGCCTTGATGACAGGCCATGCTTTCGCCCAATCAGTGAATGTCAAAGACGCCTGGGCCCGCGCCACGGTACAAGGGCAAAAGGCCACCGGTGCCTTCATGACACTCACAGCAAAAGCTGATAGCACCTTGATTGGCGTCAGCAGCAGTGTGGCTGCAGTGGCCGAGGTGCATGAAATGAAAATGGACGGCAACGTCATGCAAATGCGTGCACTCACCGAGGGTCTGCGCCTGCCCGCAGGCAAGGCCGTGGAGCTCAAGCCCGGCGGCTTTCATGTGATGCTGATGGACTTGAAACTGCCTTTGCAAAAAGACACCACGATTCCAGTGACCTTGCGCTTCAAAGACGCCAAGGGCGCTGAAAGCACGCTGGACATCAAAGTGCCGGTGAGCACCGCTGCGCCCAAGGGCGACGCCGGTGGACACCAGCACATGCATGAAGCCCCTGCCAAGCCTTAAGGGCTGATTTCGTCCTGCGCTTGCCGCAGGTCCTTCGCACCGCCGTTTTTTTGCACCTGGCCGATTGGCTGGCTGTGGGGGCGCGCGGACGCACACCATATATTGATCGCAATCACGATGAAAAAACATCCTCTCGCGCTGGCGCTGGCCATCGCATTTCCCTTGTCCCTCTCTTTGTCGGCGGCTGCGCAGACCGCAGCGAGTTCGGCAAACTCCGCCGATGAGGCAGCCCCCGTCAAATCGCTGGGCATGGTCACGGTGGTCGGCGGGCGCCCGACCTCATTGCCCACGGAAATTCCCACCACCATCGAAGGAATTTCGCGCACCCAGATTGAGCAAACCATCAACGCCACCGACAGCGAGGATGTGCTCAAGTACCTTCCGAGCCTGGTGGTGCGCAGACGCTACATCGGTGACTACAACCATGCGGTTCTGTCCAGTCGCGCATCCGGTACCGGTAATAGCGCACGCTCGGCGGTCTATGCCGATGGCATTTTGCTCTCCAACTACCTGGGCAATGGCGCGACCTATGCGCCGCGCTGGGGCATGGTCACACCCGAAGAAATCGAGCGGGCGGACGTGATGTACGGCCCGTTCTCCGCCGCGTATCCCGGTAATTCCGTGGGGGCTGTGGTGGACTATGTGACGCGCATGCCCACGAAGTTAGAAGGCCACGTGAAGGTCGTGAGCTCTAAACAAAACTTTGACCAGTACAACACCAGTGAGACCAACAATGCCAGCCAAGCCAGCGCGTCACTGGGTAGCAAAAGTGGCGACTGGGCCTGGTGGATGGACCTGAATCACACCGACAGCCTGGGCCAGCCCATGGTGTTTGCCACCAAGCCTGTCGCCAGCGCAGACCCGGCCCCGCGCAACAGCAATGGCGCGGTGTACGGCCTGGACAAGACCTACGCGCCCTGGTACATCCTGGGTACCAACACCCAGTACCACACGGTGCAGGACCCTGCCAAGCTCAAGCTGGCCTACGACCTGTCGTCCACGGTGCGCGCCAGCTATTTGCTGGGAAATTGGAAGAACACGTCGGAC
>CAIWRE010000227.1 GCA_903914985.1 uncultured beta proteobacterium
CAAACGCGCCTGCATGGTGCGTCCTTGGTACTGGTCACGCACTCGGCTGCGGCCACCGAAAAAGCCGACCGGGTGCTGCGCTTGAGCGCCCGGGGCTTGGGCGCAGCAAGTTCAGCGGTTTAAGCCGCCCCGATGTTGGGCACCAGCCCAGCAGTGGGTTGGCCATTTTTCAGTGCGGCGGTAAAGGCCAGCATGCGGTCGATCGGCAAGCGCGCGCGCAGGCCCAGCGCCGGATCGACAAACACCTCGTTCACACCGGTTTCCAGCACGCGCGCCACACCGGCCAGGCCATTCATGGCCATCCAGGGGCAGTGGGCGCAGCTCTTGCAGGTGGCACTGTTGCCCGCTGTGGGTGCTTCGATAAAGGTTTTGCCGGGGTTGATCGTGCGCAATTTGTGCAACATGCCGTTGTCGGTGGCCACGATAAAAGTATCGGCGTCCAGCGTCTGAGCGGCTTTCAAAATGGCCGAGGTCGAGCCCACAGCATCGGCCAATGCCACCACATCGGCAGGCGACTCGGGGTGCACCAGGACCTTGGCCTTGGGGTGTTCGGCCATCAAGGCCTGCAGCTCAAAGGCCTTGAATTCGTCGTGCACGATGCACGCGCCCTGCCAGAACACCATGTCGGCGCCGGTTTCGCGCTGAATGTACGCACCTAGGTGTTTGTCGGGTGCCCACAAAATTTTCTGGCCTGCGGCTTTGAGCGCGCTGACGATGTCCAGCGCACAGCTCGACGTCACTACCCAGTCGGCCCGGGCTTTCACGGCGGCGCTGGTATTGGCATACACCACCACCGTGCGGTCCGGGTGCGCGTCGCAAAACGCGCTGAACTCATCGATGGGGCAGCCCAAATCCAGCGAACACGTGGCGTCCAAGTCGGGCATCAGCACCCGCTTTTCGGGGCTCAAAATTTTGGCGGTTTCGCCCATGAAACGCACGCCCGAAACCACCAGGGTCTGCGCCGCGTGGTCGCGCCCGAAGCGCGCCATCTCCAGAGAGTCACTCACCAGACCGCCGGTAGCCTCCGCCAGGTCTTGCAAGTCGGGATGCACGTAGTAGTGCGACACCATGACGGCGTTTTTTTCCTGCAGCAGACGCGCAATTTTTTCTTTGAGCAAGGCGCGCTCGCTCTGGGAGGGCTCGATGGGCACCCGGGCCCAGGCGTGGCGGGTGCTGCAGGCGGGCTGCTCGTATTCGACGTCAATGACCGCAGGGTCCAGTTCAGCGTGGGCCATCACAAATCCTCAAAACGCATAGAAAAATCGGTGGCCCGCACATCTTTGGTCAGCGCACCGATGGAAATCCGGTCCACGCCGGTGGCGGCAATCTCGCGCACGGTGCCCATGTTGACGCCGCCGGACACCTCCAAAATCGCACGCCCGGCGTTGAGTGCCACCGCTTCTCGCATCTGCGCAAAGGTCATGTTGTCCAGCAGCACCATGCGGGCGCCCGCGGTGAGCGCTTGGTCCAGTTGGGCCAAGGTTTCCACCTCGATCTCAATGAACTGCGCTTGTGCTGCGACGCTTTGGGCACGCTCCAAAGCTTCCCGCACGCCGCCAGCAGCTGCAATGTGGTTTTCTTTGATCAGCACCGCGTCGTACAAACCGATGCGGTGGTTGGTGCCGCCGCCTGTGCGCACGGCGTATTTTTGGGCCAAACGCAAGCCTGGCAGGGTCTTGCGGGTGTCCACAATGACGGCGCGGTTGCCAGGCACATCGTGGATGGCCTTCACAAAAGTGGCGGTGTGGGTGGCCACGGCGCTGAGCAACTGCAAAAAGTTCAGCGCGGTGCGCTCAGCGGTCAGCAAGGCTTGGGCCTGGCCTTCGATCTGAAGCACCACTTGGTCGGCCTGGGCC
>CAIWRE010000228.1 GCA_903914985.1 uncultured beta proteobacterium
CGCGTCACTCGGAGTGAAACCGGTGTAAATCGCCAGGCCTTTGCGCTCCAGGCGGGCAATGGCGCGCGCCAGCGCCCGGTTTTCCATATTGGCCCACTCCAGGTCGACCGGCCCCTTTTCCATGGTTTCCCAGGCAAACAATTCATCGTCGTTCAGCCGCGCCAGCAGTGCCGTGTCGGCGTGCAAACGCTGGGCAAAGCGCATCTGGCTGGCGTGCGGCGTCTCATTTTGTTGGCGTTCCAGCGCCGCCAAAATATGCGGATGCTGGTGCGCCAGCAGGCTCAAGGGCACGACGCGGCGCGGGCCGATGGTCAGACCTTCGCCGCCATGCAGCCGAACTTCGCTGTCACCGCCCAAACCGACGGCATAGACCTTCACCGCCTCCACCATGGGCCGCCAGTTGCCGACCATGGCGCCGTCAAAACCCAGCTCAGGCAGACCATTGCGCACCACCGCAATGTCGGTGGTGGTGCCGCCCATATCCGCCACGACGGCGTTATGCAAACCGCTCAAAGCGCAGGCACCCAACACGCTGGCTGCAGGCCCGGACAGCACGGTGTTGACCGGGCGACGCAAGGCGCTGGCCACATTGATCAAAGAGCCGTCGCCCTGCACCACCATGAGCGGCGCGTCAATCGCGCGGGCGGCCAAGGTGCGCTGGACCGATTCGATCAGCGCCTTGACATGAAAAATCATGCGGGCGTTCAAGGCCGCCGTCATGGCACGGCGCGGTGCGCCCAGACTGGAGGCCAGCTCATGGCCGCAGGTCACGGGCACATCGCACATCTCCTGCACCCAAGCGCGCAGTTGCACTTCGTGGGCAGGGTTGCGAACGCCAAAAGTGGCTGAAATCGCGAACGCCGACACCCGCCCCATGTGCTGCGCAATCGCGGCGCGCGAGGCGGCTTCGTCCAAAGTCTCGGTTGCAATGCCACCCGCATCGTGGCCGCCCGGCAAACGAACAATGGCGTCGCTGCCCAACAAATCAATCAACCCGCTGCTCTTGACCTGCAGCGCGTCATAGCCTGCCAGCAGCACGCACACCGGCGAGCCTTTGCCCTCCACCACCGAGTTGGTGGTGAGTGTGGTGGACAAGGACACCAGCGTGACCTGCTGCAGGAGTTGCTGCGGCAACTGGGCCAAGGCACTGGCGATGCCCTGGGCCAGGTCAAAGCGCGTGGTCAGGCTCTTGGCGGATGCCGCCACCTGACGCTGGCTGTCGAGCAGCACCACGTCGGTGAAGGTGCCGCCCGTGTCGATCCCTAGCGAATAGGCCACGCGTTCAGGCATGCACGGCGGTCTGGCTCAGGCCGCACCGGCTTCGCACAGCCAGCGGAACAGGTAGTCGGCAAAGCTGCGGCGCACCGTCAACTCAAAATGGCTGCCCGCGGCGAGACACACAATGGTCGCTCCGGCTTTGGCCACATGGGTTTGTGCCACGGCCCCGGCGGCAAAAGCACGGGGATGAAAATCCAAGGGGCAACCGCGTGCCAACAATGCGCAAGCGCCTTCGCCCTGCACTGTCAAGGTCGTAAATCCATGGCCCACCGGTACCACAGACACGTGCTGACCCGCCAAAGCAGTGCGCAATGCGCCCTCCACCGCCTCGAGCGGCCCAGCGCTTTGGTACTGCGACCCGGCGGCCGGGAGCTTGAGCACCCACTCATCGGGACCCAGCCATAGCAACTGACCGGCTGCACCCAGCGTGGTGGTATTGGCTTGCACGGGCAAGGCCAAACCGGTCACACGCTGCACTGCATTGACGAATCGGGCGTCTGCAGCATCGCCCCGGATATTGAGCATGTCCACAAAAGGAACTTCGCCCAAGGTGACGCTGGCGTCGTCCACCGACAGGACGCGCTGGCCCAGGCCAATGACTGCGGCCAGCGGGCTTTCCAGAACAACATTAGACATGGTGACGCTTTCCTTCGGGATCGTAAAAGACCGGGCTGCAAATGGTGGCGGCAACGATGCGGCCATCCACCAGCGGGATGTAAACCTTCTCACCCATGCGGCTCAAACCACCACGCACCACGGCCATGGCAATCGGACGCTGCACGGTCGGGCTGAAGTAGCTCGAGGTGACGTGGCCGACCATGGGCACAGGCAATGCGGGCAAAGTGGCGCTGCGGGTGATTTGCGACCCCTCTGGCAGCACAGTCACTGCGTCGTCGGTGAGCAAGCCCACCAACTGCTTGCGATCGCTGGCAATCGTGTCGCTGCGGCTCAGCGACCGGCGGCCCAAGAAGTCTTTTGTCTTGGACACCATGGCGCCCATACCCAGGTCGTAGGGCGTAATCGATCCATCGGTTTCCTGGCCAACGATGATGTAGCCCTTTTCCGCCCGCAGCACGTGCATGGTTTCGGTGCCGTAGGGCGTGATGTCGAACTCCGCACCAGCGGTCATCAGCTCACGCCACACGTGGGCGCCGGTGTGCGACGGAACGTTGATCTCGAAGGACAGCTCCCCGGAAAAGCTGATGCGCATGATGCGCGCCTTCACACCAGCGACCGTGCCTTCGCGGTAGCTCATGAACGGAAAGGCTTCGGGCGACAGGTCCACATCGCTGCAGAGCTTTTGCACCACGGCGCGACTCTTGGGACCCACCACGGCAAAGGTAGACCACTGCTCGGTGACGGTGGTCATGAACACCTTCATGTCAGGCCACTCGGTTTGCACCCAGCGCTCCATCCATCCCAGCACGCGCGCAGCGCCGCCGGTGGTGGTGGTCATCAAAAAGCGGTCTTCGGCCAGACGCACGGTCACGCCATCGTCAAACACCATGCCATTTTCATCGAGCATCAAGCCATAGCGGGCCTTGCCGATCTCCAGCTTGAGCCAGGGGTTGGTGTACATCCAGTTCAGCAACTTGGCAGCATCCGGACCTTGAATGTCGATCTTGCCCAGGGTGGACGCGTCCATGATGCCCACGCCATTGCGCACAGCCAGCACTTCCCGGTTCACCGCCTGGTGCATGTCCTCACCGGCCTTGGGGAAGAACCAGGGGCGCTTCCACTGGCCCACATCCTCAAACGGCGCGCCCGAGGCCACATGGTGGCGGTGCGCACTGGTGTGTCGGGCGGGGTCAAACAAATCACCACGCTCCAGGCCAGCAAAGGTGCCGAAGCTAATAGGTACGTAGTTGGGACGGAAGGTGGTGGTGCCCACTTTGTCGATGGGCTTGTTCAGTGCACGGGCGGCCAATGCCATGCCGTTGATGTTGCCCAGCTTGCCCTGGTCGGTACCAAAGCCCATGGCGGTGTAGCGCTTGATGTGCTCAATGGACTCAAAGCCCTCACGCACGGCCAACTCAATGTCGCTGGCGCCCACATCGTTTTGGTAGTCGATAAAGGCCTTTGCGCGGCGCGACACCGGCTCGCCGGTCTCGGCAATCCAAAACGCTGCAATCGGCTCTTGGGCCGGCTCGGTCACGTTAAAGCTTTGTGCGCTGGCGGCAAATCCGGAAGCCGTTGCCGCGTTTGCACCCGCCTGGCTGGCTTGTGCCAATGTTTGCGCCAGGCCAAAGTGGGCCGCGCAAGCGCCGACACTGGCTTGGTTGGCCATGGGCGCACCCGGCTGGAAAGAGCAAGTGGCATCGTTCCACACGGCTTTACCGCCGGAGTGGGAATACAGGTGAATCGCAGGGTTCCAGCCACCGGCCATGCCCACGGCATCGCAGGGCAGCACGCGGCGGGTGCCGGTCGCGCGATCGCCCACCATCTGGCACACGGTCACTGAGCTCACCGCCACGCTGCCGTCGGCTTGCAGCGGCACATGGCCGCGCAGCACGGCGACTCCGGCGTCCTTGGCCTCTTGCACCAGGCTGCCCAGGTGCGGGCTCTCGGGGCGGGTGTCCACCACAGTGACTGCGGCGCCAGCGCTCTTCAGCGCAAGGGCGTCGGCATAGGCGCTGTCGTTGTTGGTCAGCAGCACCAGGTTCTTACCCACCAGCACGCCATAGAGCTGCAAGTAGTCGGCCATGGCCGAGGACAGCATCACACCGGGCAGGTCGTTGTTGCCAAACACCATGGGGCGCTCATGCGCACCGGTGGCCAGCACCACCTGGCCCGCACGCACACGCCACAGGCGTTCGCGAAAGCCGCTGCGCTGCGCCACGGGCAAGTGGTCATTCAACGACTCGCGGATGGTGACAAAGTTGTGGTCGTGGTAGCCAAACACCACGCCGCGCTGAATGATGCGCACCTCAGGGTAAGAGGCCAGCTCGGCCTGCGCGGCTTGCACCCAGGCCGAGGCGGACAGGCCGTCAATCGTGCCCTTGATGCGGTGGGCGCTGCCGCCCAGCACCGGTCCAAGTTCGGCCAGGATCACGCGGGCACCGCTGCGCGCCGCTGACAGCGCTGCAGCCAATCCCGCTACACCGCCACCGGCTACCAGCACATCGCAATGCACGTTCTGGTGCACATAGCGGGCATCGTCTTCCACCTCGGGTGCGGAACCCAGTCCACCGGCCTTGCGAATGAAGCGCTCGTAAAACATCCAGGCCTTGGCCGGCCACATGAATGTTTTGTAATAGAAGCCGGCCGGAAAAAGAGGCGTGCCCCAACGGTTCGGGCTGAGCAAGCGGCTCAGCAGGTTGGGCCAGCCGTTGACGCTTTCTGCCTGCAGTTGGGCATACAGCTCCACCTCGGGCATCTTGGCGTTGGGAATGGTGTGGCTGCCGGACTCAAGCTGCACCAGCGCGGAAGGCTCTTCAATGCCGGAGGTCACCAGGCCGCGTGGACGGTGGTATTTCCAGGACCGGGAGAACAGACTTTCACCTGCGGCCAGCAAGGCGGAAGCCAGGGTGTCGCCTGCAAAGCCTTGAAAGCTGCGGCCATTGAACTGAAACTGCAGCGGCTTGGAGCGGTCAATGCGATCACCGCGTGCGGGAATACGGCTGGCGCTCACTGGGCACCTCCTGTGGAGGCTGTTGTATCGACCGGTGCTTCGCCGGGTTTGTAGAACTGGGTGAAGGTGTAGCTCACGGTGTGGCGCTCGGCATTGAACCAGCGGCGGCAGCCGGACGCGTGCAGCCACTGTTCACGGTGCAAACCTTTGGGGTTCTTGCGCATGAAAAGGTAGTCACCCCACTGCTCGTCAGACAGGGCATCGGTATCCAAGGGGCGGGCGATGTGCGCCTCGCCGCCGCAGGTGAATTCGCTTTCGGCGCGGGGTCCGCACCAGGGGCAGGTAATTTGTAGCATCTTGAAGTGTGTGTGAGGTCGTGTTCAGTGTGCGACGCCTGCGGCACCGTGCTCATCGATCAGGTGGCCGGTGTTGAAGCGGTTGAGCTCAAACGCGGCGTTGAGCGCGTGCGGCCGGTCTTGCGCGATGGTGTGCGCCATCACCCATCCCGAACCCGGCGTGGCCTTGAAGCCGCCGGTGCCCCAGCCGCAGTTGAAATACAGGCCCTTGATATGGGTCTTGGAAATGATGGGGCAGGCGTCGGGCGCCACATCCACAATGCCGCCCCACTGCCGGTTCATGCGCACGCGGCGGAAGATGGGGAACAGCTCGCAAATCGCTTGCAAGGTGTGCTCAATCACCGGGAATGAACCGCGCTGGCCATAGCCCACATACGAGTCAATGCCCGCGCCAATCACCAGGTCGCCCTTGTCGGATTGGCTGGCATAGGCATGGATGGCGTTGGACATGACCACCGTGTGCAAAATGGGCTTCATGGGCTCAGACACCAGCGCCTGCAGGGGGTGGCTCTCCAGCGGCAGGCGAATGCCCGCCATGTGGGCAATCACGGTGCTGTGGCCTGCAGCGACCACACCAATTTTCTTGCTCTTGATGGTGCCACGTGTGGTCTCGATGCCCACGACCTGGTCACCCTCGCGCTGCACGCCAATCACTTCGCAGTTCTGAATAATGTCCACGCCCAGCTTGTCGGCCGCGCGGGCAAAGCCCCAGGCAATTGCGTCATGTCGCGCCACACCGGCGCGAGGCTGAAAGGACGCGCCCATTACCGGATAGCGCAGGCTGTTGCTGGTGTTCATGATGGGCACCATGGCCTTGATTTCCTCAGGGCTCAGCACCACGCCGTCCACGCCATTGAGGCGGTTGGCATTGACCCTGCGGTGGATGTCGCGCATGTCTTGCAGCGAATGGCCCACGTTCATCACGCCGCGCTGGCTGAACATGGTGTTGTAGTTCAGTTCTTGTGACAGACCTTCCCACAATTGCAGGGCTTTTTCGTACAAGTGGGTGGCGTCGTCCCAGAGGTAGTTGGAGCGCACGATGGTGGTGTTGCGCGCGGTGTTGCCGCCGCCCAACCAGCCACGCTCCACCACGGCGATGTTGCGCATGCCGTGTTCTTTGGCCAGGTAATAGGCCGTGGCCAGGCCATGACCGCCGCCGCCAACGATGATGGCGTCGTAGCTGGCTTTGGGCGCGGGGCTGCGCCATTGTTTTTGCCAGTCCTCGTGGTAGGACATGGCGTTGCGCGCAAGCGCAAAAATGGAAAAGTGACTCACAGGGTTTCTTTCATCACAAAACGTCTAAATAACACTATCTGGTGCAAAAAAGGGGCAAACGGAGCTCAACACTCAATGACATTGACGGCCAGACCGCCCCGGCTCGTCTCTTTGTATTTTGTCATCATGTCCCGCCCGGTATCGCGCATGGTCTTGATGACCTGGTCAAGCGACACAAAGTGCGTGCCGTCACCACGCAGCGCCATACGGGCGGCGTTCAAGGCCTTGACCGAGCCCATGGCGTTGCGCTCAATGCACGGAATTTGTACGCGGCCGCCCACCGGGTCGCAGGTGAGGCCCAGGTTGTGCTCCATGCCGATTTCGGCAGCGTTTTCCACTTGCATGGGTGTGCCACCGGTCACTGCGGCCAGGCCGGCAGCCGCCATGGAACAGGCGACTCCCACTTCGCCCTGGCAGCCGACTTCGGCGCCGCTGATGGAGGCGTTTTCTTTGTACAACAGGCCAATGGCACCGGCGGTCAGCAAAAAGTCACGGATGCCTTCCTGGTTGGCGCCGGCACAAAAGCGGTCGTAGTAATGCATCACGGCAGGGATGATGCCTGCCGCTCCGTTGGTAGGGGCCGTCACCACGCGACCACCGGCGGCGTTTTCTTCATTGACCGCCATGGCGTAGACGTTCACAAAGTCCAAAATGGTGAGCTGGTCTTTGAGCGCCTGCTCGGGCCGGCTGCTCAAAGACCGGTGCAGCTCGGCCGCCCGGCGCTTGACCAGCAGGTTGCCGGGTAAATGGCCCTCGGTACGAATGCCCCGCTCGACGCAGGCTTTCATAGCGTCCCAAATACGATCCAAACCAGCGTTCAGCTCGGCGTCGGTACGCCAGGCCAGTTCATTGGCGCGCATCACCTGGGCCATCGTCAAGCCGCTTCCTGCACAAATATCGAGCAGCGCCTGGCCGCTGGAAAAGGGGAAACGCACTTTGGTCGGGTCCGGCACGATGCGGGGCACAGCACCGGTGCTGGCGTTCTGGGCGTCGGCGTCTTCTTGCGACACCACAAAACCACCACCCACAGAAAAGTAGCGGCGCTCTTGCAGCAACTGGCCCGCGGCATCAAACGCCATGAATTTCACGCCATTGGGGTGGTAGGACAGGGTCTCACGGCGCAAGAACAGCAAGTCCGTCTTTTCTACAAATCCGATTTCTTTCTGACCACCGATGCGCAATGTCTTGCTGGCACGCATGGCAGACAAGCGATTGGCGACGGTATCGGGGTCGATCGTGTCCGGCTGGGCACCTTCCAAGCCCAGCATGACGGCCGTGTCGGTGCCATGGCCTTTACCGGTAGCGCCCAGCGAGCCGTACAGGCGCACCTCGATGCGTGCGGTGGTGTCGATTTGGCCGTCGGTACGCAGTGCGTGAGCAAAAAGGGCGGCGGCTTTCATCGGACCCACGGTGTGAGACGAAGACGGGCCAATGCCAATCTTGAACAGGTCAAAAACACTCAAGGCCATTGCGGATTTACTCCAAATGCTGCGCACGCGGCCTGCAGCCCACAAGAGCGCGTATTACCAGTGCTTGTCTGGCATTGTGCGCAGCAGCAGGTGTCTGCCGGTGTTCGTTTTACGACGCGCGAATGCGCCTGTGCGACAGGTTTGCACCGTCGCGGTGCAGCCCCCATGCCTCTGCACCGATGACGTTGGCGGGCAAATGCGAGTCGCATCAGGGCTACACCCTAGAGGCCGGGGTGTCGATACTTTGCGAATTGAAAACGGCGCGAAAGCGCGCGCACGCCCGGAGAACTACATGGACGAAGTCACCCAACCCATCGCAACGCCTGAGGCTGCTGCCCCCCGCAACCGCCGCACCGCCGGAGGACGCGAGGCCAAGCGTGCGGCCCGCAGTGCCCGCAGCGGCCACTCCGTGCCCTATATCACCCGGAAAATTCCGTACTACGAGGTGCTGGATGAAGAGGGTTTGTCCATCATCGAGCACAACGCCGACACCATTCTGGAAGAAATCGGTATCGACTTCCGCGATGACCCCGAGGCGCTGGACATCTGGCGCAAAGCCGGTGCGGACGTCAAGGGCGAGCGGGTGCGCATGCCCCGAGGCATGTGCCGCGCGCTGGTGCAGGCAACTGCTCCCCGTGAGTTCATCCAACACGCCCGCAACCCCGCCAACAACGTGGTCATCGGCGGCAAAAACACCGTCTTCGCGCCTGCCTATGGCTCTCCTTTTGTGCGCGACCTCGACCATGGCCGTCGCTACGCCACCATCGCCGACTTCCAGAATTTCGTGAAACTGGCTTACACCGCCAATTCGATTCACCATTCGGGCGGCACGATTTGCGAGCCGGTCGATTTGCCGGTCAACAAGCGCCACTTCGACATGGTGTATGCGCACATGAAGTGCAGCGACAAGCCTTACATGGGTTCGGTCACCCATCCCAGCCGCGCGCACGATACGGTTGAGATGTCCAAAGCCTTGTTCGGCGACAGCTTCATCGATCCGCTGACCGGCAAACCCAAGACGGTATGTATCAGCCTGATCAACGCCAACTCGCCCATGACCTTTGACGACACCATGCTCGGTGCCGCCAAGGTCTACGCCCGCGCCAACCAGGCCACCATCATCACGCCCTTCATCTTGGCGGGCGCGATGTCACCGGTGACGGTGGCAGGCACCTGCGCCCAAACCCTGGCCGAAGCGCTGGCTGGCATGGCCTTTGTGCAGTTGGTCAACCCGGGTGCCCCCGTGGTGCTGGGCAGCTTTGCTTCGAGCGTTTCTATGCAATCCGGCGCACCTACCTTTGGTACGCCTGAGCCCGCATTGGTCCTGTATGTGATGGCGGCGCTGGCACGCCGTGTCGGCGTTCCTTTCCGCTCGGGCGGTGGCCTGTGTGGATCCAAAATTGCCGATGCGCAAGCCGCCTCGGAAGCCGCCAACACCATGTTGCCCACCTGCCTGGGTGGCGTCAACTTGTGCTGCACACCGCGGGCTGGCTGGAAGGTGGTCTGTCCATGGGCTACGAAAAGTTCATCATGGACTGCGACCAGGCCGGCATGATGCACACCTTGCTCGCCGGCGTGGATGTGTCAGAGAACGGCCAGGCCATGGACGCGATCCGCGAAGTCGGCCCCGGCAAGCATTTCCTGGGCTGTGCCCACACCCAAGCCAACTTTGAGAGCGCGTTTTACCGCTCGCCGATCACCGACAACAACAGCTTTGAGCAGTGGGAAGCCGAGGGCTCGGTGGACATGTCCGTGCGCGCCAACGCCCTCTTCAAGAAGCAGCTTGCCGAGTACGAGGCTCCTGCCTTGGACCAGGCGGCCGATGAGGCGGTGTTGGACTACATGAACCGCCGCAAGGCCTCCTTCCCGGACTCCAACGTCTGAGGCTTATCGCCTCAGCGCAGAGCAAATCAGATCAGGCCGGCGCCGCTTGGCGTTTGGCCATGACCTCGTCGAGCCAATCGACACGCATCTCCGGCACAGCGGTGATGAGCTTTTGGGTATAGGGATGCTCAGGGTGGTCAAAGATTTTGTCGGTATCGTCAAACGCCACAAACTGCCCTTGCAGCATCACGGCGGTGCGGTGCGCAATGCGGTGCACCACGTCCAGGTCGTGGGTGATGAGCACATAGGACAGGCCCAACTCGCGCTGTAGCTTGCGCAGCAGGGTCAGAATTTCTTCTGCCACCAGCGGGTCCAGCGCCGACGTGGGCTCATCCAAAATGATGAGGTCGGGCTTGGCTGCCAGGGCACGCGCAATGCACACGCGCTGCTTTTGGCCACCTGACAACTGGCCGGGGCGGCGCGACAAAAAGTCCTCCGGCAATTCCACCAGCGCCATCAGTTCCTTGGCACGCGCGAGCACTTCGGCACGGCCCGCACCAAAATAAAACTCTACCGGACGCCCCACGATGTCGAGCAGGCTTTGGCGCGGATTGATGGCCACGTCGGGTATTTGGTACACCAGTTGGATGGTGCGCTTGAGCTCTTTGCTGCGCCCTTTGAGGGCAGGCGGGAGCGCATTGCCTTGGAACGCGATTTCGCCGCTGCGCGGCATCAACAGACCGGTAATGATGCGCGCCAGGGTCGATTTGCCTGAACCGGATTCACCCACCACGGCCACGGTTTCACCGCGTTTGACGTCGAGCGAGACACCGCGCACCACATGGAAGTCGCCGTAATAGGCATGGCAGTCTTTGATCGACAACACCGTTTCAGGCTTGACGGTGGCCGCCACTGCCCGCTCACTGGCGGCAGCACCCCGCACCGCTACCAGACGGGCGGTGTAGTCTTGCTTGGCGTCGTGCAGAATTTGGGCGGTCAAGCCCTCTTCCACCTCTTTGCCGTGGCGCAGCACCTTGATCCGGTCCGCCACCTGGGCCACCACAGCCAGGTCATGGGTGATGTACAGCGCAGCCGTGTGGTACTGGCGAATCAGCGACTTGAGCAGGATCAGCACTTCAATCTGCGTGGTCACATCCAGCGCGGTGGTGGGCTCGTCGAGCACCAGCACATCCGGCCGGCAGGACATGGCCATGGCCGCCATGGCGCGTTGCAACTGGCCGCCAGACACCTGGTGCGGATAGCGCTTACCGAAGTTTTGGGGATCCGGCAAATCGAGCGCTGTGAACAACTCGCACGCCCAGGCTTCCGCTTCAGGGCGGGTCATCAACTTGTGCATTAAGGGCGCTTCGCACACTTGGTCCATCAGGCTGTGCGCCGGATTGAAGGCCGCGGCCGCCGACTGCGCGATATAGGCCACACGCTTGCCACGCATCGCGCGCCTGCCTTCTGCGTCCAGTGCGCGGATATTGGTTCCGCCCAAAATCACCTCGCCCCCGGCAATGTGCAAACCTGCGCGGGCGTACACCATGCTGGACAGGCCGATGGTCGACTTGCCCGCACCGCTTTCGCCGATCAAACCCAGCACCTCGCCTTTGCGCAATTGCAGGTCGACGTTGTCCACAATCACGTTGCCTGCCACGCTCTCGAGGCGCAGGCCCTTGATGTTCAGAATGACTTGTTCGTCCATACCACGGTCTTTCTT
This sequence comes from uncultured beta proteobacterium, assembly GCA_903914985.1. GTDB lineage: Bacteria > Pseudomonadota > Gammaproteobacteria > Burkholderiales > Burkholderiaceae_C > Allorhodoferax. Next base: position 11,497 of record CAIWRE010000228.1, read on the forward strand.
AGAGTTCTGCCTGGGCACCGGAGGGGCGCGCGTCAATCGACAGCATCCAGTCCACCACCAGGTTGACGGAAACCGTGAGCAGCGCAATGGCCGTGGCGGGATAAATCGGGGCCATCATGCCGAAGTTGATGGCCGCTGCGTTTTCGCGCACCATGCCGCCCAGATCGGCGTAAGGCGGCTGAATTCCCAGGCCCAGGAAGCTCAGGCCAGCAATAAACAAGAAGTTAAAGCAAAAGCGCAGGCCAAACTCGGACACCAGCGGTGCCCAGGCGTTGGGCAGAATTTCGCGGGTGATGACCCACCACAGGCCTTCGCCGCGCAAGCGGGCAGCTTCCACATATTCCATCACCGTCAGGTTGGTGCCGAGCGCACGCGCCAGACGGAACACGCGGGTGGAGTCCAGGACAGCAATGGTGAGAATCAGCACCGGAATACTGGAGCCGAACACACCCAGAATAATCAGCGCAAAAATCAAACCGGGGATGGACAGCATCACGTCCACCAGACGGGTGAAGAATATATCCACCCAACCACCGACAACCGCGCTAACCAAGCCGGTCAGGATGCCGATCAGAAAAGACAGAGATGTAATAGCAAGTGCGACGCCAATGGTCATGCGGCTACCGTACATCATGCGGGTGAGCATGTCGCGACCGATCTGGTCGGCGCCGAACCACAGCTTCATGGAAGGCTCATCCCAGGTGCCGCCCACATTGGCGGATTGTGGGAACGGGGCCAACCAGGGCGTAAAAATGGCGATGAAGATAAAGATACCAACCACCGTCAGGCCAAAGGCCGCGGAAATTGTCAGTTTGTGTCCGAAAAGTTTCATTTCTTGTGCCTCTTAGCGTTGGTGACGCAAGCGCGGGTTGACCAAAATGACCAGGATGTCTGCGAGCGTGTTGAGCAGCACAAACACCGTGGCAAACACCAAGCCACAGGCCTGAATCACAGGAACGTCCCGCTTGGAGACCGCATCCACCATCAACTGGCCCAGACCGGGATAAACAAACACGGCCTCAATCACCACCACGCCCACCACCAAATACGCCATATTCAAGGCGATCACGGTACTGATGGGGGCCGCGGCGTTGGGCAGTGCATGGCGCACGATCACCCGCTTGCGGGGTGCGCCTTTGAGGAACGCCATTTCAATGTAGGGGGTGGACATCACCGAGAGCACAGAGCTGCGGGTCATGCGCAGCATGTGCGCAGCTACCAGCAATGTCAGAGTGATGGCGGGCAACGTGGTCTGGTACACGCGCTCAGAAAACGGCATGTCCTTGAAAACCGTAGACAGGGACGGGAACCAACTGACATCGACCGCTAAAAATATGATGAGCAAGTAGGCGATAAAAAACTCGGGCAAGGAGATGGCGATCAGGGTCACGATATTGGCCACGCGGTCTGACCACTTGCCTTCGTTGATGGCCGAAAAAACGCCCAAGCCGACCGCAAGGGGAATGGCAATCAGAGCGGCGTAGCCCGCCAGGAACAAGGTATTTCCGATGCGGGGCAGAATTTCATCAATGATGACGCGCTTGTTGGTCAGCGCGACGCCCAGGTCACCATGCAAGGCGCCTACCAGCCAGTTCCAGTAGCGCAGGTGCGCGGGCACATCGAGCCCGAGCTCACGGCGGAAGATCACCAGCGCCTCCGGGGTGGCGCCCTGCCCCAGAACAGCAGAGGCAACGTCTCCAGGAAGAATCTGGGTGCACACAAAAATCAGCACAGAGACGGCAAAAAGGGTCAATATGCCCAGAAGCAATCTGTTAACAATGAGCTTTGCCATGGGGAACTACAGGTAATGAAAAGTCATGGTGGTACGCGATGCACAAAAAGTGCAGTCGCAGTGCGAGCGTACCAAAGTTTGAGACAAAAAAAAGGGGTGGGCGCAAACCCAACCCCTTGGCACTTAGTGCAATGCGACGCCGGTTGTCACACAACCGGCAGTCGTACGGCTTTAGGCGAACCAGCCCTTTTCAGCGATGCGGTCATCACCCATGTCGTAACGACCGGAGGGTGTCAAACCTTGTAGCTTGGTGGTGTGTGCATCGAGGTAGTCTTGCACAGCGTAGTTGACCATACCGGAGTTCTGAGACACCAGTTCCTGGCAACGCGAGTACAACTCTTGGCGCTTCTTCTGGTCCAGTTCGACACGGGCTGCCACCAATGCCTTGCTGAACTCGGCATTTTCGAAGTGGGTGTCGTTCCATGGGTTCTTGGTGCCGCCAAAGAAGATACTGGTCAGCTGGTTGTCGATGGTGGGACGGTTGCCCCAGTACACGGCGCAGAAAGGCACTTTCAACCAGACATTGTCCCAGTAGCCGTCGCCAGAGACGCGCTTCAAGTCCATCTTGATGCCAGCCTTGGACAGGGATTCCTGGAAGATTTGGCCCGAATCGGTTGCGCCAGAGAACGCACCTTCGGACACTTGCAGTTCCACCGCAGCGGACACATTGGCCTTTTTGTAGTGGAACTTGGCTTTGTCCAGATCGAAAGCGTTTTTCTTTTGGTTCGGGTCGTAGAACTTCATCTTCGGTCCGACGCAGTTGTCGTTACCAATGGAAGCGTAGCCGCCGTACACGTTGTCCACAATGGTCTTGCGGTCGATACCGTGCTTCAGAGCCATCATCAGGTCAGGGTTGTTGAACGGCGACTTGTCGGTGTGGGCCACAAACGCGAAGCGGTTGCCCATGCCGGGGGTACGCGACACTTTGAGTGCGCTGTTTTTGGCGAGCAAAGCAGCGGTTTGGGGGTTGACGCGGTTGATGATGTCGACCTGGCCGGTGACCAGCGCCTGGGTACGGGCGGCGGAGTCGCCGATGTAGCGCAGTTCCACGCGGTCGAAGTTGCCGCGGTTGGGCTTCCAGTAGTTGCCGGGCTTGCGCTTGAAGGTTGCGCGAACGCCAGGCTGGAACTCTTCAAGCACAAAGGCGCCGGTGCCATCAGGCTTGCTGAAGTCTTTAAAGCCGTTGGGCACAACGATGATGTGGTAGTCGCTCAGGTTGAACGGCAAGTCCAGGTTGCCATTGCCCATGATGATTTGCACTTGGGTGGCGGACAGCTTTTTGATTTCTTTGATGTCGGCCAGCAATGCTTTGGCGGGCGACTTGGTCTCACCGCGGTGCATGTTCAGGGAGTAAATCACGTCATCAGCATCCAGCGTTTTGCCGGAGGTGAAAGTGATGCCCTTGCGGATGTTGAAGGTCCAGTCGGCAGCGCCGGGCTTGACGTCCCAGCTCTCGAACAATTCGCCCACGGCGTCGCCGTTGTCGGCCACTTCAATCAGGTTGTTCCAGAGCATCAAGCTCATGGTGATTGGGATGGAGTCCGCATAGGTCAGCGGATCGAGGCTATCGGAGGGCGAACCGCCTTCCATACCCAAACGCAGGGTGCCGCCTTTTTTGGGCGCGCTCTGAGCCATGGCAGGAGCCGCACCGAAGGTGGACGACAGACCGACCGCAGACGCTCCGAGAATCAGTTGACGACGGTCGAGAATGATGCCCGAGTCGCTGGTGGTTTCGACATTTGCCATTTTTGAAAATCTCCAATCCAAGCAGATAAATAAAACAGTTTCCTGACCGCCCTGCCACTCGTGACGGGGAAGCCCGGGTTCGGAATGCAAATTCATTTGCGTCCTAGCACCATAGTAATGCAATAAATTGGCCGTCTCAAGGCGAACGTATTGGCATATTCCCTTAGAAAAACCAGCTTTTTAGCCCTGCGCGGCAATTTTTGAAATTGATTGCTTCGCCATAGGGCGTAAGGGGTGTGAGCGCGCTTAGCGGCAATAGCGGCAGATCAATGCGGCGCACTGCGCACGTCTTTGGGGCGCTGCCCAAATTGGCAGCGGTAGGCCCTGGCAAAGTGGGAGGCAGAACTAAAGCCGCAGGCCAGCGCCACTTCCATGATGCCCAGATCGCTCTGCGCCAGCAGCTGGCGCGCGCGATCCAGGCGCAGCCCCAGGTAAAAGGCGGCTGGCGAGACCTGCAAATGCGTTGCAAACAGGCGCTCCATCTGGCGGCGGGTGACGCCCATGCGCGCGGCCAGCTCCTCCAGTGGAAGCACCTCCTCCAAGTGGGTTTGCATGGTTTGGATGGCCTGCACCAGCTTTTTGTCGTGCACGCCGAAACGCG
>CAIWRE010000229.1 GCA_903914985.1 uncultured beta proteobacterium
ATCGGCCACAAACTGGGCAACGCGCTGGGTGTGGCCGTAGCCGGAATGGAAAATAACAACGGTTTTGGTCATGTGAAAAACTCCTAGAGACACAAAAAATACCCCGTTACAGGGTGGGTGAAAATTCAAAAATGGGTGGCGGTGCGCTTAAGCGCAAAGGTCAAACACAAGCACTTCGGCGTCTTTGCCGTCGGTCAGCGCCAGCTGGCTCTCGCCAGACAACAGCGCGGCGTCGCCGGTAGACAGGGCCTGGCCGTTGGCACTGATGGCACCACGCAGCACCTGCACATAGGCTTTGCGTGCCGGGTCCAGCGCCAGTGTGGCCTGCTGGGCGCCGTCAAACAGTCCGCTGTACAACTTAGCGTCGGCATGGATCAGCACCGAGCCTTGGGCCGCGTCGGGCGATGCCACCAGGCGCAGGGCGCCCTGCTTTTCAGTAGCGGCAAAGGTTTTTTGCTCGTAACTGGGGGGAATGCCGCGCACGTTGGGCTCAATCCAGATTTGGAAGAAGTGGGTGGTGGCGTCGGGCGCGTGGTTGAACTCGCTGTGCTGCACGCCGCTGCCTGCGCTCATGCGCTGCACGTCGCCGGGCGGAATGCCTTTGACGTTGCCCATGCTGTCTTTGTGCGCCAGGTTGCCCGACATCACGTAGCTGATGATTTCCATGTCGCGGTGGCCGTGGGTGCCAAAGCCCATGCCGGGTGCGATGCGGTCTTCGTTGATGACGCGCAAATTGCCCCAGCCCATGTGGGCGGGGTCGTAGTACCCGGCAAAAGAAAAGCTGTGAAACGACTTGAGCCAACCGTGGTCTGCGTAGCCGCGCTCGGAGGATTTGCGTAGTGTGATCATGGCCGCAATCGTAGGGCCGCAAGCCCTGCGCACGGGCGAAGCCAATTGATGGCATCATTCAAATATTTTCACCAATCGAGCAGCCACCATGCAATCACCGCGCGATATTTTGACGCCCGACACCCTGGCGATGCTGCAAACCATTGCCGCCACGGGCAGCTTTGCGGCAGCGGCCCGCGAGTTGAACCTGGTGCCCAGCACCCTGAGCTATCGGGTGCGGCAGATTGAAGAGTCGCTGGACGTGCTGCTCTACGACCGCAGTTCGCGCCGCGCCGTGCCCACCGAGGCGGGTGCCGAGCTGCTGCGCGAGGGTGCGCGCCTGCTGACCGAGATCGACGCCGTGGCCAACCGCGTCAAACGCGTGGCCACCGGCTGGGAGCCGCAGTTCACCGTGGCGGTGGACAGCATCATTGCCAAGTCCACGGTGATGGAGCTGTGCGAAGGCTTTTTTGCCCAATCGCCCCCCACCCGGCTGCGCCTGCGCGACGAAACCTTGTCCGGCACCTTAGAGGCACTCACTTCCGGCCAGGCCGACTTGGCCATCGGCGTGGGGCCCGAAGCATCGGGCTATGCCGGTGTGCAAACCCGGGTGATTGGCACCGCGCCCTTTGTCTATGCCGTGGCGCCGCAGCACCCTTTGGCGCAGGCGCCCGAGCCGCTGAGCGACGCCACACTGCAAAGCTGCCGCGCGGTGGCAGTGGCTGATTCGGTGCAGCGCGGTGCCGGCTTGACCTACGGTTTGTTGCAAGGACAGGACGTGTTTACCGTGGCCAGCATGCAAGCCAAATTGGACGCCCAGTTGCGCGGCTTGGGGGGTGGCAATGTGCCTTTGGCCATGGCTGCGCCCTACCTGGCGTCGGGGCGCTTGGTGGCCAAACGCACCGAGCGTGCGCAGCGCCAAGCTACGGTGTATTACGCCTGGCGAGGCAGCAAAGGACGGGCATTGCAATGGTGGCTTAAGCAGCTGGAAAGCACCAACACGCGCGCTGCTTTGCTGGACGTGCGCCGCCCAAGTTGAGCAGAATAAAAATGCTGCCGCCAGAGGGTGTACAGTGGCTAAAACACCCCGCATAACAGGAGCCAACTAATGAGCACAGAAATGAAAAGTATCGCCATCGTGGGTGCCGGACTGGCTGCAATTACCTGCGCGCGCACCCTGGTGCAAGCCGGCCACAGCGTGACGATTTTTGAAAAAGCACGGGGCGTGGGCGGGCGCATGTCCACCCGCAACAGCCCCTTTGGCACCTTTGACCACGGGGCGCAGTACTTCACCGTGCGTGACTTGCGCTTTGTCGAGGCACTGCAAACCACACCCAAGACCTGCCGCCCCTGGAGCGCCAACATGGTGCAGGTGCTCGACGAGCGCGGCCGTGTGGCTGCGGCCGGCCTGCCGGCACGCGAACCCCACTGGGTGGCCAAGCCCGGCATGAACGCACTGGCCAAAACCTGGGCCGCGCCCTTGGCAGATTCCATCCTGTTCGAGACCCGCGTGACCCACGTCGAGACCGACGCGATGGACAAGAACCTCTGGCAGTTGCGCACCGTGGGCGCTGACGACAGCAACCATGTGTACGCCGGTTTTGACGCGGTGCTGCTGGCCGTGCCCAGCACGCAAGCAATGGACCTGTTGGCCACGGTGCCCAAATCGCGCCGCCCCAGCGCCGCCACCATGACCAAACTCGGCAAGGTCACGGTAGACCCCTGCTGGACGCTGATGCTGGCCTTTCCACAAGCGGTGCAACCCGGCCTCACCACCCTCGGCCCGCAGTGGAATGCGGCGCGCAGCACGCACCACCGCATTGCATGGCTCACCCGCGAATCGAGCAAGCCCGGGCGCGGCACGATTGAGCGTTGGACGGTGCAGGCCAGCGCAGCCTGGTCCAAAGAGCATTTGACCGACAGCAAAGACCGCGTCGAAGGCAAGCTGATCAAAGCATTCTCCGAAGTGACCGGCATCCGCGCCGTGCCCAGCCATGTGGAATCGCACCGCTGGCTGTATGCCAAAACCGGCACGCCCCTGGGCCAAAGCCATATCTGGAACGCCAAGACCGGCCTGGGCCTGTGCGGCGACTGGTGCCTGGGCCACCGGGTAGAAAACGCCTTTGTGTCCGGCCTGGAGCTGGCACTGGCCGTCGCTTAAAGGGCTTCACAACAATCGATGCGCGCAAGGGGCGGGTGGAAGTGAACGGCTATGTGGGGCGCTTTGCGCCCTCGCCCACCGGGCCTTTGCATGCGGGCTCTCTGGTCGCCGCCCTGGCCAGTTGGCTGGACGCCCGTGCCCACAGCGGCCAGTGGCTGGTGCGCATCGAAGACGTAGACACACCCCGCACCGTTGCAGGGGCTGACCAGCACATCCTCCAGCAACTCGCCGCCTGCGGCCTGCACCCCGACGCCCCACCCGCTTGGCAAAGTGCGCGCACTGCGCATTACGAGGCGGCGCTGACGCAGCTGCAAGCCGCCGGCCTGGCCTACCCCTGCACCTGCTCGCGCAAAGACATTGAGACGGCACTCGCGCTGCTTGGCCACACCCGCACCCGCCACGCAGAGCTGGTCTACCCCGGCAGCTGCCGCGCGCAGGTGCAGCACCCCATGGCGCGGGCGCAGGCGTGGCGGCTTCGCACCGACAAGCCGCAAGCCGCCCGCATAGCTTGGCAGGACCGGCGACTGGGCGCGCAGGAACAAGACCTGAGCCAATCGGTAGGCGACTTTGTGCTGCGCCGTGCGGACGGCTGCTGGACCTACCAACTCGCAGTGGTGGTGGATGACGCTGCGCAGGGCGTGACCCATGTTGTGCGCGGCCAGGACCTGGCCGACAACACCGCACGCCAAATCTGGCTGCAACAGTGCCTGGGGCTGCCTACGCCGCAGTACCTGCACACGCCCTTGGTCTTGGGGGCCGATGGGCACAAGCTGTCCAAGCAAAACGGAGCCCAGGCCCTGGACCTGGCCGACCCCTTGCAAGCGCTCAATGCAGCCGCCGCCGCGCTGGGATGGCCCACACAAACGGGCACGGTGGGCGAGGCTTTGGCCACTTGGACGGCCATGGCCGCGCAGGCAGGTTCGCCCGTGGCCGTGCTGCCTGCACCCAGCACCTAAAATCGCGCTTTCGCCGCACCGGCGCACAGCCCAGGGCTTGCAGAGCCCCCTCTCCCTTTATGACGTCTGACACCTCCCCCCCGCTCGCTGCCGAAGATGGCGCATCGCCCCACGCCAAGCCAGGCGTCTTCATGCGTGAAATCAAAAGCTACGTCAAACGGGCCGGGCGCATGACGCAAGGCCAAACCAAAGCAGTGGACACCCTGGGCCCGCAGTACCTGCTGCCCTTCAAAAAAAGCTTGCTGGAGTGGGAGCAGGTTTTTGGCACATCACAGACCTCGAACCCCGTGGTGCTGGAAATTGGATTTGGCATGGGCGAGGCCACTGCACAAATTGCGCGCACGCTGCCCGACACCCACTTCTTGTGCTGCGAGGTGCATGAGCCCGGCGTGGGCGCATTGCTCAAGCGCATGGGTGAACACGACATTCGCAACATCCGCATCTGCGCGCACGACGCAGTGGAGGTGATTGACCACATGCTGCCGCTGCAAAGTCTGGACGGCGTGCACATCTTTTTTCCCGACCCGTGGCATAAGACCAAACACAACAAGCGCCGCCTGATTCAGGCCCCGCTGATTGCCAAGCTGGCCCAGCGCCTCAAAGTCGGCGGCTACCTGCACTGCGCCACCGA
>CAIWRE010000230.1 GCA_903914985.1 uncultured beta proteobacterium
CCTGGGCCCGATCACCGCCAAGTTGCGCCCCGAGTCGCAGCGCAGCCCCTTTGCGGTGCGCCGCGCGCTGGCGGCCATGGGCTACCAGGAGACGATCAATTTCAGCTTTGTGGAAGAGCGCTGGGAGCATGAGCTCGCTGGCAATGCGAACCCCATCAAATTGCTCAACCCGATCGCCAGCCAGATGAGCGTGATGCGCTCCTCGCTGATTGCCTCGCTGGTCCAGGTGCTGAAATTCAACCAGGCCCGCAAGGCGCCCCGTGTTCGCGTGTTCGAGCTGGGACGTGTGTTCTTGCGCGACGCTGCCGTTCAGAGCACCGACAGCACCGTGCAAGGCTTTGACCAGCCCATGCGTGTGGCTGGCCTAGCCTGTGGTGCGGCGGACACGCTGCAATGGGGACGCAAAGAGCAGGGCGTGGACTACTTCGATGTGAAGGGCGATGTGGAAGCACTCTTGGCACCATTGAAAGCCGACTTTGTGCCCGCCACCCATCCGGCCATGCATCCCGGGCGCTGCGCCGAGGTTTTGCTGGCAGGTCGCTCCATTGGATTTGTCGGCGAACTGCATCCGCGCTGGCGCCAAGACTACGAACTGGCGCAAACGCCTGTGGTGTTTGAGTTGGAATTGGACGCCGTGCTGCAAAGCCGCGTGCCGGCCTTCACTTCGGTGCCCAAGCTACAAGCGGTGCAGCGCGACATCGCCGTCATGGTGGCCGATGCCGTCAGTCACCAGGCGCTGCTGGCCTGCATCCATGCCGCGCCGACCGGTGGCCTGTTGCAAGAGGCTCAGCTCTTTGACGTCTACCGGCCCAAGGTCGTTGTGGCGGACAGCGCTGTGACCCCCCAACGCAGCATGGCGGTGCGCCTCACGCTCAGTGGTGGTGACGTCACCTTGACCGAAGACCAGATTGAGCACACCGTCAAGGCGGTGCTGGATCAGCTCGATCGGGATCTGGATGCCCGCCAGCGCGCCTGAGCGCACTGCGCACGCTGCCGCACGAAAGATGACCATGGAGCTCTCAGTCGATAGTCTGGAAACCGCCGCCGTCACCAAGGCGCAGCTTGCCGACCTGTTGTTTGAACAACTCGGCTTGAATAAACGCGAGTCCAAGGACATGGTGGACGCGTTTTTTGATCTGGTGACCGCCCAGTTGGTGGCGGGCACTGACGTCAAAATTTCGGGCTTTGGCAATTTTCAGATCCGCACCAAGGCACCCCGTCCGGGCCGCAACCCGCGGACGGGCGAGGCCATTGCCATTGAAGCGCGTCGGGTGGTGACTTTCCATGCCAGCCATAAGCTCAAGGACCAGATCCAGGATGACGGCGATGTTGCAAAAGCGGCATTGAAGCGCAAAGCCTGATCTTTGCCTCCGCAGTCTTGGCGCATTGCGCCCCTTCTGAACTTAGAGTAACCTCTGCGGTTTTCCCTCTACCGCTTTGATTTCAATGGAGAATTTGCTCCCTTCCATTCCCGCCAAACGCTACTTCACCATTGGTGAGGTGGGTGATTTGTGCGGCGTCAAGCCGCATGTGCTTCGCTATTGGGAGCAGGAGTTCACGCAATTGCGCCCCATGAAGCGGCGCGGCAATCGACGCTACTACCAGCACCACGAGGTGTTGATGATCCGCCGCATTCGCGAATTGTTGTACGACCAGGGTTTCACCATCAGCGGTGCCCGCAACAAGATGCAGGAGTTGCTGGACGGTGAGCGCGACAAAAAACGCAGTGGCGAGCTGCTGCTCGACGGCGTGGAGAGCGTGGACGCTATGGGCGACGCGGCAGATGCCGGTGTGGCCGCGCATTCGCTGACGGCGGCCACCGTGGCGCAGGGCTATGCCCTGGACGCATTCCGTCAAGAATTGCGCGCGATTCGAACCTTGTTAGAAATGGACGCTTAAGGCCCGTTTCACGGGCTATAATTCGAGGCTTGATCGGTGTGTGGCGCAGCCTGGTAGCGCACTTGCATGGGGTGCAAGGGGTCGAAGGTTCGAATCCTTTCACACCGACCACGAATCAAGACAAAGGCCTCAAGGTATCGCTACCTTGAGGCCTTTTTATTTTGTCGCTCAAGTGCTTAGCTTCAAGCTGCCAAGTGAGCGGTAACGCTAATTAGTTCGGCTTGATTTTGTAAATGCCGTTATCCCGATCAGCGCTGAAGTAGATTGTGCCGTCGGCTGCAATTGCCACACCGGTGGTCAGATAGGGTGGGGGCAGGCCAGGGCCGGCCTCGAATCCTATGGGCAAGTCTGTGGCGATGACCCGCTTACTCCCGTTGGCGGGGTCAATTTCCGTCAACTGACGTTTGCCAGCCTCCGCCACGATGAATTTGCCGGACGGTCCCTGAGCCAACCCTTCTGGACCGGCCAGTCCTTCGGCGATGGTTTTTTGACTCCAATTGGCGGTATCCACTCGCAGAAGTCTTCCAGACATTTCGGTGATGTAGACGCCACCGTCTTTGCCAGCGATCATTTGGGTGGGGCCTTGCAAACCAGTGACCACTTGCTTTTTGTCATGCAAATCTGCGCCACTCAACTGTGTCAATGCCCCTGCAGCCAGCTCTAACACCAGAACTTTGCCATCGGCCAGTTCAATCGCATCCATGGGAGCGGCAAGGCCATGCGCCATTGCCTTGGTGCTGTTGTCTTTGCGATTGAGCAACTGAACCGTGCCGGTAAACCAACTCGAAAGCACGAAGTTGTCTTTAGACAGTGTCACTGCAAACGGGTACTCGATAGCGTCGCCATGCATACGCGCGATATCGCTAAGTTTTCCACTCGCTGTATCGACGGCACGAAATCCAAACACATGGGCAACAAACAAGGTTTTGCCGTCTTCAGACAGCTTCAAACCACCAGGTGCCGACATTCCACCTTTGGTGATTTGTGTGACCTTGCCGGTTCCGGTATCGACCTGCTGCACGCCGTTATCCACCATGTTGGACACATAAACATGGTCGTTTTTGTCCAGTGCCAGGTTGTCAAGCCCCGTGTCCAATTGCGCCACGAGCGTTCGCTTTCCGTCGGCCGCGTTGATGCGATAGAGGCCGCCGGTTTTGGTGTCCACAGCCCAGATATTTCCTTTGCTGTCATAGTTGGCCGCTGCGGGCACTTTGAACTCACTGTTGATGACTTTCATGTCGCCATCAGCGGGATTGACTTTGACGATTTGGCCTTTGAACCACAAAGGTCCCATGATCCAGCCATCCGCACCCACTTCAAAACCGTTCAATCCACCCATGTCTTTTTTGATCAGGCGGGGTGGCACGACACCATTCACATCAATTTCCCAGAGTGCGTCACCCAAGAACACCTGCGAAGCGTACAGCTTCCCGCTTTTTTTATCAAAATCCAGTGAATTGATGCCCGGAAGATCTTTGGCGATGACACGAATCGGCGCAGTGTCGTCGTCACGGATACGTACAACACCCTGCAAGAACGACGTCCAGGCCATTTCGCCTTTGGGCCCGATGGCAATGTCGTCTGCCTGCCCTTGCGGCGCGCCTACCAAAACGGTGCCTTTTCCTGTTTTCACATCCACCTGCGTAATGGACATGCCCACCACGCTGCCAGCCAAAAGTCGATCCTGCTTGTCGATTGCCAGGCCGTGAACGCCCTTGAAATTTGATGGCGCGACCAAAGCCTGTGGCGGGCCGTAATTTTGGGCAGAAGACACATTGGCAAACAGCGAAGCTGTCGCCATACCTGCCAGTGTTATCAGCTGTCGTAGTGTGGGTAATTTCATGAATCAGGTCTCCTAAGTATGATTATTTGCCTTGTTACTAACTGAGCACCTCTTCTCCCGATGAAGAATGATTCACTTAAATTAGTCTCAGGGGCTTAATTATTCTAGGTTCGACGCTGCGGGAGTCAATGCACACAGAAATAGACGGGTCACTCATGCGACAAAAGAAAATCAGCGTCGCAAGTACCCCGGAGCCACAAAAAAAATATTTGCGAATAGGTCCGCATATTGGACGGATTCTTTGGTCCCCTCAGAGGTCGCTGTGCTGTGGACGCATGAATGAAAAAGGCCTCAAGGTATCGCTACCTTGAGGCCTTTTTATTGGCGCGTTAACGCTTATTTCTTGGGAGCGCGGCCACCGCTCTTCAAGCACTCGTCCACCGTCTTATAGCCGGTGAAGTTCTTGGTTGATTTGTAGGATTTACTGGTCTTGTCGTGGCAGACGCCACTGCTCGATTTTTTCACTTCAGGTTCTGCGGCTGGTGTGCCGGAGGCGGGTTTGGTGGTTGCGGCAGCGGC
>CAIWRE010000231.1 GCA_903914985.1 uncultured beta proteobacterium
ACAGCGCTTCGGTGCTGACGCCACCAGCCGTGACTTCGGCCTTGCGGTAGCCCTCGGTGCCGTCGGGGGTGATTTCCCAGCGGGCGATGCGCTCTGCCAGGGCGTTGAGCGCCTTGTCGGGCGTGTCGGCTACCGGGCGGTCCCAAGGCTGGTTCAGTGCTTTTCCTTGGGCTGTCCAGGCGTCCGCCAGGCGATTGGGCAGCCAGGCGGCCAACTCGTTAGACAACAGTTTGCGCGAGCGGGTTTTGGCCTGCAGCAGTTCCTGCGCAATATCGGTCTTGGGTGCCAAATTCAAGCGAATCGGGGTGTTTTGCTGCCAGTAGCTTGAAATTTGCAACACACCCGGCCCACTCAAGCCCCGATGGGTGAACAGCAAGTCTTCGTCGAAGGCCATGCTGGACTTTTTGCCACCAGTGGCAATTTGCACCGGCAAAGACAATCCGGCCAGCGCCGCGAAAGGTGCCCAGTCATCAGGGTTGAAGGTCAATGGCACCAGCGCGGGGCGCGGTGCTACCAAGGGCAGGCCAAACTGGCTGGCGATGCGGTAGCCAAAATCTGTGGCCCCGATCGTGGGGATGGACAAACCACCTGTGGCGATCACGACGGCGCGGCAAGCGACCGGCCCCTTGGCGGTGTCCAGCAGGTAGCGTGCATTGTTTTCTGCATCTTCAGGTGCCGTGCGCAGGGACTTGACTGCACAGGGTTGCCAACGGCTGACCTGGCCCAAGGCACATTCGGCCAGCAGAACCTGGATGATGTCTTCGGCCGAGCGGTCGCAAAACAGCTGACCTTTGTGTTTCTCGTGAAACGGCACTCCGTGTTTTTGCAACAGCGCAACAAAGTCGCGCGGGGTGTACCGGGACAGCGCCGAGCGGCAAAAACGCGGGTTTTCGCTTAAAAAATTGGCGTGCGTGGTGTCCAGGTTGGTGAAGTTGCAGCGACCGCCTCCGGAGATACGGATTTTTTCAGCCACTTTCTCTGCATGGTCTATCAGCAACACCTTGAGTCCGTGCTGGCCGGCCTGGCCTGCGCAAAACAAGCCCGCCGCACCGGCACCCACCACGACCACATCAAAAAATTCCATGGTCGCAAGTGTAGGTGCCCGCCCACGCCCGGCTGGGCGCGGGCTTACGCGATCAACGGCAGACTGCGGTGACGCTTGCCCGTGAGGGTAAACAGCGCATTAGACACAGCAGGTGCGAGTGGCGGCAGCCCCGGCTCGCCCACGCCGGTGGGCTTGCGGGTGCTGGGCACGATGTGCGTTTCCACGACCGGTGCCTGCGCCATTTGCACCATGGGGTAGTTGGTGAAGTTGGTCTGCTGCACCACGCCGTCCACGATATCGATCTTGCCCCACAGAGCGGCTGACAATCCGAAGATGACGGAGCTTTCCATCTGCTGTGCGACGAGTCCGGGGTTGACCACGGTGCCGCAGTCAATGGCACAGACCACCCGGTGCACGCGGGGTACGCCGTCCTGCACCGACACTTCTGCCACTTCGGCGACGATAGAGCCAAAGGACTCGTGCAAGGCAATGCCACGGGCCCGCCCTGCGGGCAGTGGGCTTCCCCATTTGGCTTGTTCAGCCGCGAGGTTGAGTACGGCCAAATAGCGCGGTGCCTCTTTCAGAAGGCTGCGGCGCAATTCCAGCGGATCTTTGTGGCTGGCAGCGGCCAGTTCGTCGATAAAGCTCTCGGAGAAAAACGCATTGTGCGAGTGTCCGACGGAGCGCCAGAAGCCCACTGGAACCCCCATTTTGGTGGTCACATGCGCCATGCGCTGGTGGGGGAAGCCGTAGGGCAGGTCAAACAAACCTTCCGCCGTTGTCTTGTCCGGCATGTCGATGGGACCGGCCAGCAGGGGCACTGCGCGCTCCATCCACCGTGGAGAAATCGCATCGCCTGCCGATTTGATGCGCAGGCTTTGCAGTTGGCCCTGGGCGTCCAGCGTGGCTTTGAGGCGCGCGGCGTGCATAG
>CAIWRE010000232.1 GCA_903914985.1 uncultured beta proteobacterium
CCACCATGGGCAATTTGCACGAAGGCCACCTGGCCTTGGTGCGCCAGGCCAAGCCCTTGGGCGATGTGACAGTGGCCACAATTTTTGTGAACCGGCTGCAATTCGGCCCGCAAGACGACTTTGACACCTACCCGCGCACCCTGGCTGCCGATTGCGCGCAACTCGAAGCCGCCGGTTGCGATGTGGTGTTCGCGCCCACCGAGCAGGAGTTCTACCCCGAACCGCAGACCTTTCGTGTCACTCCGCCAGCGGCGCTGACCGACGTCCTCGAAGGCGCGTTTCGCCCCGGCTTTTTTGCCGGCGTCTGTACTGTCGTTCTCAAGCTCTTGAGCTGCACACGGGCCCGCACGGCGGTGTTTGGCAAAAAGGACTACCAGCAACTCATGGTGATCCGGCACATGGTGCGCCAGTTCAACCTGCCGGTAGAGATTGTGGGGGGCGACACCTGCCGCGCCAGCGACGGGCTGGCACTGTCTTCCCGCAACGGCTACCTCAGTAGCGCAGAGCGCGCCCAAGCAGGTGAATTGCACGCCCAGCTGCAAGCCATTGCCCACGCCATGCGTGCTGGCAATACCGGATATGCCGCGCTCGAAGCGCAGGCCATGCACGCCTTGCGCGAGCGCGGCTGGCAGCCCGACTACGTGGCTGTGCGCCGCCAAAGCGATTTGCAAGTTCCGCAAACCGCAGAGGCACTGGTGGTACTGGCAGCCGCGCGCTTAGGCAGCACGCGCTTGATCGATAACCTGGAGTTTTGAGGGCGCGCAGAGCGCCGCTTAGCGCGCTGGTTTGAGTTGCAAGCGCAAGGTTTCCATGTGCGCTTCGATGGCGGGTGCATCCACTGCATCGTGGGCGTAGACGCTGTAGCACTCCAGGTCCGCCAAGGCCTGTTCGTGGTGGCCTAAGAGCGCATGGGCCAGGCCCCGATCGCGGTATTCGGCCCAGTCTTGCGGCAGCAAAACGACCAAGCGCTCCTGCACCGCCAACCACTGGGCACCGGCGCCTTGGTTTTTGTAGATTTCCTTGAGGTTGCGCAGCATGCGCACCACAATGTCGCGACGGGGCGCTGACTGCAAATACAAGCCCAAAGGCACTTCAAAATCATCACCCTCTTCGGCCACCCGATAGGGCTGCACCATTTCGAGCAAGTCCTCACGGCTGAAGGACTGGCCGGTCATCGGGTCGATCACTGCCATGCCCACCGGCAGGCTGACCTTGACCAAAAAGTGGCCCGGAAAACTCACACCGCTGGCATCCAGCCCCATGCCTTGGGCCAGTTCCAACCACAGCACCGCCAGAGAGATGGGAATGCCCCTGCGCGTCTGCAATAAACGGTGGACAAAGCTGTTGTCGGGCGCGTAGTAGTCATTCACATTGCCGCCAAAGCCCAGCTCTTTGTAGAAATACTGGTGCAAATGCATCAAGCGCGCCATGGGCGCCGCGTCGCCGGCCACACGCTGACCCAGGCGCTGCTGCCATTCATCGACCTGCGACAGCACGCCCTGCACATCCAGGTCGGGTTCTTGGATCTGCCCCACACAAATGGCGGCTTCCAGCAACGGGAAATCGTGGTCGCTTTCGACAAGGGCGGCGAAAAACTCCAGCGGATCGGGCGTTTCAAATCTCAAATTCATAGCATCAAGGTCGCAACGGGCTGCAGTCTAGCGCCGCAAAAATTGGCGCAGTTTCAGTCCGAGCACGGTCACCGCCAACAAATAAAGCACCGCGCCCCCTGTGACGGTGGCAGCTACCAGGCCGACGCGCAGCAAATGCTGGCCCGCCATATGCAACCAATCCACCGCTTGGGCTGCCCACAACAGGTAGCCGCACAACAGGGCCGCAGAAACGACCACTTGCAGGAAAAATCGCCCCCAACCCGGCGACGGCCGATAACTACCGCGCTTGCGCAATCCTGCCAGCAGCCACAGCGCGTTGACCACCGCCCCCAGGCCGATGGACAAAGACAGTGCCGCATGCTGAAACAAGGGCACCAGCGCCAGGTTCAGCAACTGGGTGATAATGAGCACGGCCATCGCAATGCGCACCGGCGTTTTGATGTCCTGGTTGGCGTAGTAGCCCGGCGCGAGCACCTTGATCGCCACAATACCCACCAGGCCCACGCCCCAGCCCTGCAAGGCCCGCGCGGTTTGCGCCACATCGAAGGCGGTAAACGCTTTGTACTGGAACAGCACCGCCACCAGCGGCTGCGCAAATACCAGGAGCGCCACCGCACAGGGCACGGCCAGCAGCACCACAATGCGCAAGCCCCAGTCCAGCGAGGCCGAGTAGTCCTGCGCGTCGCCTGACGCACGCGCGGCAGCCAGCTGCGGCATCAACACCACGCCCAGCGCGACACCCAGCATGGCGGTGGGGAACTCCATCAACCGGTCGGCATAACTCAACCAACTCACACTGCCCGCAGGCAGGTGCGAGGCGATTTGGGTGTTGATTAGCAAGGAAATCTGCGCAACGCTCACGCCCAGCAAGGCCGGTGCCATCAGGCGGGCGATGTCTCTCGTGGCAGGGTCCGCCCAGGCAGCGCGAAGTGCTGCCAGTCCGAACCCGAAGCGCGGCAACATGCCAATGGAGCGCAGTGCCGGAATTTGCACTACCAACTGCAAAGTACCCCCCACCATCACGCCCACTGCCATGGCATAGATCGGCTCCACGCCCTGCTGCCTCAGCCACGGTGCCAGGCCCCATGCGGCCGCGATGGTAGACAAGTTGAGCAGCACCGGCGTGGCCGCAGGAACGGCAAAGCGCTTATAGGTATTCAAAATGCCCGAGGACAGCGCCACCAGCGACATAAAGCCGATGTAGGGAAACATAAAACGCGTCATCACCACCGCGGCGTCGTAGCCGCGCGGGTCTTTTTGCATGCCGCTGGCCATGGCCCAGACCATCCAGGGTGCGGCCAGCACGCCGGCAACGCAAGTCAGCAACAGCGCCCAAGCCAGCACCGTGGCCACTTTGTCGACCACCAGCTTGGTCGCGGCGTCGCCATGCCGGGCTTTGGATGCGGCCAGCACCGGCACAAAAGCCTGGCTGAACGCGCCTTCGGCAAACAGGCGGCGAAACAGATTGGGAATGCGAAATGCGACGTTGAACGCGTCGGTCATGGCGCTGGCGCCAAAAAACGCTGCCAGCAGCGATTCGCGCACCAAGCCGGTCACGCGCGAAGCCAGCGTCCATAGGGACACGGTGGAAGCGGATTTGAGAAGACTCACGGAGGCAAGTTTAGCCGTAGCCTAGGCGCTGGCAGACACGAAACCCGTGGCGGCTATAATCGTGGGCTTTGCTGGCATCATCCACAGACACAAGGAAACTCAATCATGGCATCTGGAAAACCCAAGAAAAAGAACCCGCGCCTGGCGTCGGGCCGTAAACGCGTCCGCCAGGACATCAAAATCAACGCCGCAAACACTTCGCTGCGTTCCAAATACCGCACTGCGGTAAAGAACGTTGAAAAAGCAGTGTTGGCCGGTGACAAGACCAAAGCCAGCGAACTGTTTGGCAAGATGCAAGCCGTGGTGGACACCATTGCGGACAAGGGCATCTTCCACAAAAACAAAGCAGCACGCGACAAGAGCCGTTTGGCCACCAAGGTGAAAGCCTTGGCACTCGCAGCCTAAATCTTTTAGGCAACCGCACGAATCCTGCAACCAGGATTCGCCGTTTGAAACGGGTGCGCTACCAGCAAAGCAAAAAGCCGTCGCAAGACGGCTTTTTTGCATTTGGCTTCTGCCCTAGCGCGGCCGGTGCATCTGGAACAACTGCTCCGGCCCCATGGCAAAGTAATCGGCCGGACCGCCGCCGCGCAGCACATGGCCGGCGGCTGCAGTGTCGTACACGCCGTCCCGAAGCAAGGCTTTGTCGATGTGAACCGCCACCACCTCGCCCAGCACCAGCCAGGTGGGGACTTGCACTCCGTCCACGCCCTGCAACTGCACGATTTGGGTTTTTCGGCACTCAAAGGTGACCGGACTTTCGGCCACACGGGGTGGCACCACCAAAGTGGAGGCCATGGGAGTGAGGCCTGCCAGATCAAACTCGCTGACGCCAGGGTCGGCGGCAATGCAGCTTTGGTTCATGGCGTCGGCCAGGGCGCGGGTGGTCAGGTTCCAGACAAATTCACCGGTTTCCTCGATGTTGCGCAGCGTGTCTTTGTAGCCAATGCTGGCAAAGCCGATGATGGGCGGAATGTAATTGAAGGCGTTGAAAAAGCTATAGGGCGCCAGGTTGTTGATGCCTTGGCCGCTGCGGGTGGAAATCCAGCCAATCGGGCGCGGGCCGACGATGGCGTTGAAGGGATCGTGCGGCAGGCCGTGGCCGAGACGCGGTTCGTAGGAATGGATAGAAGTGCTCATGGCGCCATCCTAGCGCCAGGCGCAATCGGCAGCTAGCGTGGCGCGCGTTCGGGCACGTTGGGAGGACCTTCGCTGGTTTGCAGGTCGTTGTCGCGCGCGAAGTTCATGCAGAACTCCCAAGCCATGACGTCGTAGTCCCGCAAATCGGGGTGGATGATGACGCACTTGGTTTCGCCAAACGAGCTGGGCACACACCAGGGCGAATAGCCCAAATGGCTGCCGGGCTGCGGGCCGCCGGGGCGGAATTGGCTCATCACCCCCGCCAGGCGCTCAGACCAGTCGCTCGGACGAAAGGTACGCCCCTGGCTGTTGAGGCCCAGGATGTAGATTTCTTTGGAGGGTGTGAGTGCCATGAAGTGTGGTGAAAAGGCCCAAGTGCTGGGCGCCACGCCCTGTGTGTTGCGTTGCACCATGATTTTACCCGCTCGCCTGCACCTAAAATTACAGCCCACGGCCCAACCTGCGTTGGGCTGCTTTGTTTTGAGCCCGTCCCCGGAGTTTGACCATGACCGCCGCCACGCCTGCCCCCGCCGCCTCTTCGCCCCATGTGATGACCACCTATGGCCGCCTGCCGATCGCGCTCACGCACGGCCAGGGCTGCCGGGTGTGGGACACCCAGGGCAAGCAATACCTGGACGCGCTAGGCGGCATTGCGGTCAACACCTTGGGCCACAACCACCCCGATTTGGTCCCGGCCCTGCAACACCAGCTCACCCAGCTGATTCACGCCTCCAACTACTACCACATCCCGTTGCAAGAAGCCCTGGCGGCCAAGCTGGTCGAGCTCTCAGGCATGACGAACGTATTTTTCTGCTCTACCGGCCTGGAGGCCAACGAGGCCGCACTCAAACTGGCGCGCAAGTTTGGCCACGACAAGGGCATTGACCGGCCCGAAGTTGTGGTGTTTGACAAGGCCTTTCATGGCCGCAGCATTGCCACTCTGAGCGCTACCGGCAGCGCCAAAGTTCAAGCGGGTTTTGGCCCGCTGGTCGAAGGTTTCATACGCGTGCCTCTGAATGACATTGAAGCGATTAAAAAAGCCACAGCGGGCAACCC
>CAIWRE010000233.1 GCA_903914985.1 uncultured beta proteobacterium
GCAATGGCATTACCTTGTACCTGATCGGCGACGCCAACGACTACACCGGTAAAGGTCTTTCGGGCGGGCGTGTCGTGGTGCGTCCGAGCATTGACTTCCGGGGTGAGGCGGTACGTAACACCATCGTGGGCAACACCGTGATGTATGGCGCCACCACGGGCGAGGCCTTTTTCAGCGGCGTGGGCGGAGAGCGCTTTGCCGTGCGCCTGTCCGGTGCAACCGCAGTGGTTGAAGGCACGGGTGACCATGGTTGCGAGTACATGACCGGCGGAACGGTGGCGGTGCTGGGCAAGACCGGCCGCAACTTTGCCGCAGGCATGAGTGGCGGCATTGCCTATGTGTATGACGAAGATGGCCAGTTTGCCAGCCGTTGCAATACCAGCATGGTCACCCTTGAAAAAGTGCTGAGCGCCAAGGAGCAAGAAGCGCAGATCGACCGCGCCGTCTGGCACCGGGGTGAGACCGACGAAGTGCAGCTACGCCGTTTGCTGGAAGACCACAACCGTTGGACGGGCAGCAGGCGCGCACGTGAATTGCTGGATAACTGGGAAGCGTCCCGCGCCAAGTTTGTCAAAGTTTTCCCCGCCGAATACAAGCGTGCGCTGGCCGAAATTTATGCCAAGAAGCAGGCGTCTGCTGCCAAGCCCGTAGCCGCCGCAGCGCTGTAAAGCACGCCCCACCACCGAACACAGGATCACCATCATGGGAAAAATCACCGGTTTCATGGAGTTTGAGCGCATCGAAGAAGGCTACAAGCCCGTCAATGAGCGTTTGAAGAACTACAAAGAGTTTGTTATTGGCCTGGACGATGCACATGCCAAGACCCAGAGCGCACGTTGCATGGACTGCGGAACTCCGTTTTGCAACAACGGCTGCCCGGTCAACAACATCATTCCCGATTTCAACGACCTGGTGTTCCAGGGCGATTGGAAAAACGCGATTGATGTTTTGCACAGCACCAACAACTTTCCCGAGTTCACCGGTCGTATCTGCCCTGCGCCCTGCGAGGCTGCCTGCACGCTCAACGTGAATGGCGAGGCGGTCGGTATCAAATCCATTGAACACGCCATCATCGACCGGGCTTGGTCCGAGGGCTGGGTCGTGCCACAGCCCGCTAGCTTGAAGTCCGGCAAAAAGGTGGCCGTGGTGGGCGCTGGCCCCGCAGGGCTGGCGGCGGCACAGCAGTTGGCACGCGCGGGTCATGACGTCACTGTGCTTGAAAAGAACGACCGCGTGGGGGGGTTGTTGCGCTACGGCATTCCCGATTTCAAAATGGATAAGTCCCACATTGACCGTCGCGTGGAGCAACTCGTCAAGGAAGGCGTCACGATTCGTACCAGTGTGCTGGTGGGAAACTGGCCCAAGGACTCGAGGGTGACAAACTGGTCCAAGGAGACAATCCCGGCAGAGCAGTTGATGCGTGATTTCGACGCTGTTTTGCTAGCCGGTGGCTCCGAGCAATCGCGTGATCTGCCGGTGCCAGGACGTGAACTGTCAGGGGTTCACTTCGCCATGGAGTTTCTGCCGCAGCAAAACAAAGTCAATGCCGGTGACAAACTCAA
>CAIWRE010000234.1 GCA_903914985.1 uncultured beta proteobacterium
CGTCATGAACGCCGACATTTCCGCGCGGCCGCCCAGCTCATCAATGAACGCTTGGTCCAACCAGGGTTTGTAGATTTTGAGGGCGGGGTTGGTCAGCAGGCCATAGCGGTAAAAGCGCTCAATGTCGTTGCCCTTGAAGGTGCTGCCGTCGCCCCAGATGTGGACGTCGTCCTCTTTCATGGCCGCTACCAGCATGGTGCCGGTCACCGCGCGGCCGATCGGCGTGGTGTTGAAGTAAGTGACACCCGCGGTGGAAATATGAAAAGCACCGATCTGCAGTGCAGCGATGCCTTCGGCTCCCAGCTGGCTGCGGCAGTCGATCAGGCGCGCGTTTTCTGCGCCGTATTCCATGGCTTTGCGCGGAATTTCGTCGTAGTCAGATTCGTCAGGCTGGCCCAGGTTGGCGGTGTAGGCGTAAGGAATGGCGCCTTTGTTGCGCATCCAGTGCAGTGCGGCGCTGGTGTCCAGGCCACCGGAGAAGGCGATACCCACTTTTTGGCCGACGGGTATGTTTTGAAGAATGGTTGACATGGAGTGCAATCGTGGTGAGTCGGACGAAAGGCGCTTGGGCGCTTAGGCGTAATGGCAGATGTAATGGAAGGCTTCCGTCACACGAATCTGAAACTTGCTGTTGCCTGGCACGCTAAAGCTTTGCCCGGCGCTCACGCTGTGCCACTGGGTTTCGCCCGCGAGTTGGTATTCGCAGCCCCCGGCCACACATTCCATGATTTCTGCGGCCGCCGTGCCGAAGGTCAGTTCTGCGGGCAGCACCACGCCCACGGATTTTTTGCTGCCATCGGCCAGGGTCAAACTGTGGCTGACGCATTTGCCGTCAAAGTAAACGCTGGCTTGGGTGGCGACGGTGGCAGCGGAGAGGTGGGAAGTGGTCATGGTCGATCGTCGGGTAAAAATGGAGGCGAACTGCCTTTTGTGGGGCGCTAAAACGCGCTTGCGAGGGGCATTTTAGGTCAGTGGCGGCACTCACAGCGCCCGCTGCAGAGTCTCGAATTGGGCTGCACTGAAACCCACGCTCAAGCTGCCATCGCTCCAGCGCACCACCGGGCGTTTGATGACACTGGGGTGCTCCCGCATCAGTGTGGCAGCACTGGGGGCGTCAACGGTGGCAGCTTGCAGCGCAGGGTCGAGCTTGCGCCAGGTCGTGCCTTTGCGGTTGACCAGCAGTTCCCAGCCCAAGGCTTCAAGCCAGTCGGACAGCGCATCGTCGGGCACGCCCGCCTTCTTGAAATCGTGAAACTGGTAGTCGATGCCTGCGGCAGTCAGCCAGTCCCGGCCTTTTTTAACCGTGTCGCAGTTGGGGATTCCGTAAACGGTGGTGGATGTGCGCATGGTGAGATATTTTTGGTTGAAGGGCGGCGAAGTCGCCATCATGCCACCGGCACTCCGGGCCAGGCGGGTGTGCTGGGTGACAATGCGGGGCTATGAAAAACCTCTCCGACTGGCTGGCATATTGCGAGCAAATTCACCCGGTCAACATTGACATGGGCCTGGAGCGGGTGCGTGAAGTCGCTACCCGCATGGCTCTGAAAATGGATTGCCCCGTGATCACCGTGGCGGGCACCAATGGCAAAGGCTCGACCTGCGCCATGCTGGAGTCCATCCTGATGCAGGCGGGCTACCGCACCGCGGTGTACTCCTCGCCACACCTGGTGCGCTTTGAAGAACGGCTGCGCCTGCAAGGGGAGCCTGTGCAGGCGGACCTGCTGGTAGGCGGATTTGCCGCTGTGGAAGCCGCGCGAACTCAAGGATCCGCGGTGTCACTGACCTATTTCGAGTTCTCCACGCTGGCCATCATGGACGTCATCCGCCACACGCCCTTGGACGTGGTGATTCTGGAGGTGGGTCTGGGCGGCCGCTTGGATGCGGTCAATATCATCGAACCTGACTGCGCAGTGATTACCAGCATCGATTTGGACCACATGGAGTTCCTGGGCAACGACCGCGAATCCATCGGCCTGGAGAAAGCCGGAATCATGCGTGCCGGCCGCCCGGTGGTGGTGAGCGACCCGGTGCCGCCGCAGAGTGTCTTGGACCACGCCCGACGTCTGGGGGCTGACCTCTGGCAGGTGGGCCAGGATTTCAATGTGTCGGGCGATCCGCAGCAATGGAATTGGGCGGGCCGTGGGCGCCGCTACAGCGGTCTGGCCTACCCGGCGCTGCGCGGTGCCAACCAGCTGGTCAACGCTGCGGGCGTGCTGGCGGCGCTTACCGCCCTGCGCGAGGTGCTGCCGGTCACCGCCCAGGCCATTCGCAATGGGTTTGCCTTTGTGGAATTTGCCGGGCGCTTTCAAATCATTCCCGGCCAGCCTACCCTGGTGCTGGACGTTGCGCACAACCCGCACTCCGTGGCAGCACTGGTGGCCAATTTGGATGCCATGGGCTACTTCCCCTGCACCCACGCCGTATTTGGCGCCATGGCCGACAAAGACCTCGCGCCCATGCTGGCGCGCATTAACCCGGTGATAGACCGCTGGTATTTCACTGATTTGCCGACCACCCGGGCGGCCAGTGCGGACCAATTGCAAAGCCGCTGGCTGGCGCAAAACCCGCCGCCTACCGCCCGAAGTGCCACCTTCGCCGACCCCGCCGCCGCCCTGGCCGCCGCCGTGGCCGCAGCAGACCCCGCTGATAGAATTGTGGTCTTTGGATCGTTCTACACGGTAGGCGGTGTCATGCAACAAGGCCTGCCCCGGCTGCAAGGCGAGCACCTCAGCCCTTAAGAATCTACCCCGCTATGGCCTTTTTTAAATTTCGCAAAAATGGCGATGAGCAGTCCGGTCCGACGCCTGCGCCCGAAAGCCTTGACGTTTTGCGCAAGCGCGCACGCCATCGCTTGATCGGTGCCAGTGCCTTGGTGCTGCTGGGCGTGGTCGGATTCCCGCTTTTGTTTGACAGCCAGCCGCGGCCGGTAGCGGTCGACATTGCCATCGAAATTCCCGACAAAGCCAAAGCACCGGCACTGACTGCGCCAGCCGTTAGCGCACCCCTTGCAGCCACGACTGCGTCGGTCCCCGACGCCACACCGGCGGTGTCTGCCCCGGCACCGGTGACCGCCTCTGCACCCGCTGCCGCGCTCGAACCCAAGGTGGCACCCCAGCCTGAGCCCAAGCCAGACACCAAGGTATCGGCCAAAGCAGAGACCAAGCCCTCTGCCAAGCCAGAAGAAAAAGCGCAATCGTCCAACAAAGCACAAGACTTGCTTGATGGCAAAGACGCCGCCAAAACCGGCTCTGCGGCCAAGCGCTACGCCGTGCAGGTCGGTGCCTTTGCCGACGACAAAAAAGCCCACGAGGTGCGTACAAGCTTGGAAAAAGCGGGTATCAAGACTTACACCCAAGTACTGATCAACGCGGACGGCAAGCGCACGCGCGTGCGCGTGGGTCCGTGGGAAAACAAGGCGGAAGCCGATAAAACGGCAGAAAAAATCAAGAAGCTCAATCTGCCTGCGTCGGTATTGGAACTCTAAGCCCCGCGCCCCATGGCTGATCTGGACTGGATATTTGGGGCCACGATGGTCGCATCCACGATGCTGGGCATGGTGCGTGGATTGGTAAAAGAGGTCCTGTCCTGGCTGAGCTGGGTTGCGGCTTTTTTGCTGGCACAGCGTTGGGCTCCCGAGGTATCTCAGTGGATCACTCTGGCGGGCGCAAGCGAAACATTGCGGTTTGCCGCAGGTTTCGTCATTGCATTTATTGCCACGCTCATGGCCGCCGGTTTGGTGACCATGGCGATCAAGCGTTTGCTGTCCATCGCTGGCTTGAGTCCGATGGACCGGCTGCTCGGTGGCGCATTTGGCGCGGCGCGCGGTGCAGTACTTTTGTTGGTGGCGACCGTGGTGGTGGACCTGACGCCCTTGCATTTGCACCCGACATGGCTGGAGGCGCGCGGCCCCCAGA
The DNA here is from genome assembly GCA_903914985.1 of uncultured beta proteobacterium. Taxonomy (GTDB): domain Bacteria; phylum Pseudomonadota; class Gammaproteobacteria; order Burkholderiales; family Burkholderiaceae_C; genus Allorhodoferax. Next base: position 3,915 of record CAIWRE010000234.1, read on the forward strand.
TCAGCCAATGGGCACTCAACGGATTGAAGCCGCAATTGCCCCCTGAATTTGCAAAATTTTTGCCTTGAACGAGTAAACAAACCATGTGTGGAATCGTCGGCGTTGTCAGCAACGCACCCGTCAACCAGCTTATTTACGATGCCTTGTTGCTTTTGCAACACCGGGGTCAGGATGCGGCTGGCATTGTTACGCAGCAAGAGCGCAAGTTCTACATGCACAAGGCCAAGGGTATGGTCAAGGACGTGTTTCGCACCCGCAATATGCGCTCGTTGCCCGGCAACTGCGGCTTGGGCCAGGTTCGCTATCCCACCGCGGGAAATGCCTACAGCGAGGAAGAAGCGCAACCGTTTTACGTGAATGCCCCGTTTGGAATTGTGCTGGTACACAACGGCAACCTGACCAATGCGCACGCCTTGAAGCGGGAATTGTTCAACGATGACCACCGCCACATCAACACGGACAGCGACTCGGAGGTGCTGCTCAATGTGCTGGCCCACGAACTCGAGCGCACCAGCCGGGGCCAGTCGCTGCTGCCCGAGCATCTGTTTGCCGCCGTGCGCAATGTGCATGCACGGGTCAAAGGCTCGTACGCGGTGATCGCGTTGATTGCCGGCCACGGTGTGTTGGCGTTCAGAGACCCGCATGGCATCCGCCCCCTTTGCATTGGCCGCAACGCGACCGATGTGGTGCTGGCCAGCGAATCGGTGGCCTTGGAAGGCACTTTGCATACCTTTGAACGCAACATCGATCCGGGCGAGGCGGTGTTTGTGAATCTGCAAGGCGAAGTGCTTGCGCAGCAGTGCGCTGATGCGCCACGTCTCAATCCCTGTATTTTTGAGTACGTGTACCTGGCCCGCCCCGACTCGGTCATGGACGGCATCTCGGTGTACCAGGCCCGGCTGAATTTGGGCGAGACCCTGGCCAAGCGCGTGATTTCCACCGTGCCGCCCAATGAGATTGACGTGGTCATTCCCATCCCCGAATCCAGCCGCCCCAGCGCCGCGCAATTGGCCCATTTGCTCGGCTTGCCATACCGCGAAGGCTTCGTCAAAAACCGCTATGTCGGCCGCACCTTCATCATGCCGGGCCAGGCGGTGCGCAAGAAGTCGGTGCGCCAAAAGCTCAATGTGATTGCCAGTGAATTCAAGGGCCGCAATGTGCTGCTGGTGGACGACTCCATCGTGCGCGGAACGACCAGCAAAGAAATTGTGCAAATGGCCCGCGACGCCGGAGCCCGCCGCGTCTACCTGGCCAGCGCTGCACCCCCGGTGCGTTACCCCAACGTGTACGGCATTGACATGCCCACCAGCAGTGAGCTCGTGGCCCACAACCGCAGCGTCGAAGAAATCCGCGACATCATCGGCTGCGACGCGCTCATTTACCAGGACGTTGCAGGCATGAAAAAAGCCGTGGGTTCACTCAATCCGGCCATAGCCGACTTTGACGCCTCGTGTTTTGATGGTGTCTACGTGACCGGCGACATCACCAGCGAAGACATCACCCGCCTGAGCGCCACCCGCGGCGGCAGTGAAGAAGAACAAGAAGACGCCTCACGCCTGGCCCTGCCCAACCACCAAGATTCTTGAAATACTGCCGCCATGACCGAAGCCCATCCACCCCATCCGC
>CAIWRE010000235.1 GCA_903914985.1 uncultured beta proteobacterium
ATCGGCATCCAGGCCGACGCGCTGCTGTGCCGTGCCGACCGCCGCATCCCGGAAGACGAACGCGCCAAGATCTCGTTGTTCACCAACGTGCCCGAATGGGGCGTGATCTCCATGTGGGACGTGGACACGATTTACAAAGTGCCCCGCATGCTGCACGAGCAAGGGCTGGACGGCCTGATTTGCGACAAATTGCGCCTGAACACGCCACCCGCCAAGCTGCAACGCTGGGACGATCTGGTGTACGAAACCGAGCACCCCGAAGGCGAAGTCACGATCGCCATGGTCGGCAAGTACGTGGATTTGTCTGACAGCTACAAGTCGCTCAACGAAGCGCTGCGCCATGCGGGCATGAAAAACCATGTCAAGGTCAAAATCAGCTACATTGATTCGGAAACCATCACAGCCGAATCGGTGCAGCAACTCGCCAAATTTGATGCGGTGCTGGTGCCCGGCGGTTTTGGCAAGCGCGGCATCGAGGGAAAAATCACGGCGGCACGTTTTGCCCGCGAAAACATGGTGCCCTACCTGGGCATTTGCCTGGGCCTGCAGGTCGCGACCATTGAATTTGCGCGGCACGTCGCGGGACTCGCAGACGCCAACAGCACGGAGTTCGAGCCCGAGAGCCCCAACCCTGTGATTGCGCTGATCACCGAGTGGAAAGACAGCGACGGCACCATCAACACCCGCGACAAAAACTCCGATCTCGGCGGCACCATGCGCCTGGGCGCGCAAAGCTCGGACGTGGCCAAGAACACGATCGCCCACACCATTTATGGCGATGTGGTGACGGAACGCCACCGCCACCGCTACGAAGCCAATGTGCATTACCTGGAGCAGCTTCGCAGCGCGGGCTTGGTGATATCGGCCCTGACCCAGCGTGAGCAGCTCACCGAAATGGTGGAGCTGCCCCAGTCGGTGCATCCCTGGTTTGTGGGTGTGCAGTTCCACCCTGAATTCAAATCGACCCCTTGGGACGGCCACCCGCTCTTCAATGCCTTTATCCGCGCCGCACTCGACCACCAATTGGGCGGCAAAACCCTGAAAGTGGCGGCATGAAGCTCTGCGGTTTTGACGTCGGGCTCGATCACCGCATTTTTTTGATTGCAGGGCCCTGTGTCATCGAGTCTGAGCAATTGCAGATGGACACGGCGGGTACCCTCCAAGAAATCACCAGCAGCCTGGGCATCCCCTTTATTTTCAAGAGCAGCTTTGACAAGGCCAACCGCTCCAGTGGAAGCACGTTTCGCGGCCCTGGCATCGACAAGGGCCTGGAAATTTTGGCCAAGGTCAAGCGCGATTTGGGCGTGCCGATCCTGACGGACATCCACTCCGAAGACCAGATTGCACAGGTCAGCGCCGTGGTCGACGTGCTGCAAACCCCCGCCTTTTTGTGCCGTCAGACTGATTTCATTCGCGCCGTAGCCCAGTCGGGCAAGCCGGTCAACATCAAGAAAGGCCAGTTCCTGGCGCCGGGCGATATGAAAAACGTGATCGACAAAGCGCGTGCCGCGGCACGTGAGGCCGGGCTCGATGAGGACAATTTCATGGCCTGCGAACGCGGGGCCAGCTTTGGCTACAACAACCTGGTGAGCGATATGCGAAGCCTGGCCATCATGCGCGAGACCGGTGCGCCGGTGGTGTTCGACGCCACGCATTCAGTGCAGTTGCCTGGCGGCCAGGGCACCAGCAGTGGTGGACAGCGCGAGATGGTGCCGGTGTTGGCGCGCGCGGCGGTGGCGGTGGGCGTGGCGGGTCTGTTCATGGAAACCCACCCGGACCCCTCCAAAGCGCTCAGCGATGGTCCCAATGCAGTGCCACTCAAGCACATGCGCGCCCTGCTGGAGACTTTGGTGGAACTGGATTACGTCACCAAAAAGAACTCTTTTCTGGAAAATAACTTCCAGTAATCAACGTACAAAACAGCATCCAGCCTTGGTGCGGGACACGATTTTTGACATTAACCTTTTGAAAGACCAGCGATGAGCGCAATTGTGGACATAGTGGGACGCGAAATTTTGGACAGCCGGGGCAATCCCACCGTCGAGTGTGATGTGTTGTTGGAAAGCGGCACCATGGGCCGTGCAGCCGTTCCGTCCGGCGCCTCTACCGGTTCTCGCGAAGCAATTGAGTTGCGCGATGGCGACCACATGCGCTACCTGGGCAAAGGCGTGCGCAAGGCGGTGGACCACATCAATACCGAAATTTCTGAAGCTGTGCTCGGACTCGATGCCTCTGAACAGGCTTTTTTGGACAAGACCCTGATTGACCTGGACGGCACCGACAACAAGAGCCGCCTGGGCGCCAACGCCATGCTGGCAGTGTCGATGGCGGTGGCTCGTGCGGCGGCCGAGGAGGCGGGACTTCCCTTGTACCGTTACTTCGGCGGCATGGGTGCGGTGCAAATGCCCGTCCCGATGATGAACGTCATCAATGGCGGCGAGCACGCGAACAACAACCTTGATTTGCAAGAGCTGATGATCATTCCGGTGGGAGCTCCCAGCTTTCGTGAAGCGCTGCGCTATGGCGCTGAAGTCTTTCATGCACTGAAGAAGATCCTGCACGCCAAAGGCATCAGCACGGCGGTGGGCGACGAAGGCGGCTTTGCACCCAACGTGCCCAACCATGAAGCGGCGATTCAGATGATTCTGGAGGCCATCGACAACGCGGGTTTTGTGGCGGGTGAACAAATCGCCCTCGGCCTGGACTGTGCAGCGTCTGAGTTTTACAAAGACGGCAAGTACGAGCTGGCCGGTGAAGGCCTGAGCTTGACGGCGCAGGAGTGGACCGACATGCTCGCAGCCTGGGTGGACAAATACCCCATCATCAGCATCGAAGACGGCATGGCCGAGGGCGACTGGGATGGCTGGAAAATTCTGACCGACCGCCTCGGAAAAACCGTGCAAATCGTGGGCGACGACCTGTTTGTGACCAACACCAAGATTTTGAAAGAAGGCATCGACAAGGGTATCGCCAACTCGATCCTGATCAAAATCAACCAGATCGGCACGCTGACAGAAACTTTTGCTGCCATCGAGATGGCCAAGCGCGCGGGTTATACCGCCGTGGTGAGCCACCGCTCCGGCGAGACGGAAGACACCACGATCGCCGACATCGCTGTGGGCACCAACGCCGGACAAATCAAAACAGGTTCCCTGAGCCGCTCCGACCGCATGGCCAAGTACAACCAGTTGCTTCGCATTGAAGAAGACCTGGGCGAAGTGGCGGTGTACCCCGGACGCTCCGCGTTTTACAACCTGCGCTAAACACTGCGATGGGTCGTCGACTGGTTCCTGCTGCCCTGCTCTTGCTGCTGCTGGTGTTGCAGGGCCAGTTGTGGTTTGGGCGCGGCAGCCTGCCCAATGTGGCGCGCTTGGGTAACGAACTCGCTGCGCAGCAACGCAGCAATGCAGAAGCAGCCCAGGTCAATGCGCGCATGGAAGCCGAAATCCGCGACCTGCGCGAAGGTTTGGAGATGGTGGAAGAAAAGGCCCGCTCCGAACTGGGCATGGTCAAGCCCAATGAAATCTTTGTTCAAGTCACAAAGTAGGCCTGGCCAGAGCAGCTCAAGCATGTTTGGTCTGGCGTGAGGATTGCGCTGTTGGGTGCCCCGGGCACCGGCAAAACATCGCTTGCTGAGACAATGGTGACGGCGCTTCAAGCGCGTGGCCACAATGCCCACATCCTCGCGCCAAATGACCGGCAGTTGCCGGACCGTGACTTTGCCATCGTCGATGGCACACCGCTCTTAGCGGCCGTGCAGCGCGACGTCGACGCACACGATAAGTCACTCTACCCCCACGCCGTCACCCGGCAAGCGCAGTACGACATCACACTGTTGGCCGGCCTGGACCTGCCCCACACCAACACCGAACGGCACCACGCTATTGACGCGCGCTTACGCGAGATATTGCAAACGCATGACCTGCGCTACAGCGTGGTGTATGGAACCGGTAGGCAGCGAACCGCGTCTGCTCTGCTTGCCATAGACCAGTGGTCAGGCTTGGGCACTGTAGACCAGGCGCATGAGCCCTCGCGCTGGCAATGGGTGTGTGACAAATGCTCGGACGCGCATTGCGAACACCAGTTATTCACTTCTTTGCTGGGCAGAGAAGCATAAAGCGCCAATCAGTGGGGCGTATCGCCACCGTCCAATTGTTGGGTCTGCGGCACAAACAGCCGCGCCGTGTCCACCGGGTCAAAGTGGTACTGCACCCCGCAAAACTCGCAGGCCACCTCGATGTTGGGGCGTTCTTGCAAAATGCTGTGCGCCTCATCGGCACCCAGCCCGACAATCATGCGCGCCACACGCTCACGGCTGCAGCTGCAGGCAAAACGCGGGGCAGTGTCACCCTGCTGTGGCTCGAAGCGGGTGATTGTTTCTTCCCAAAACAAGCGCCGCAGCACGGTATCGGCATCCAGGGTCAGCAACTCTTCGCGCTGCAAGCTGCTGGCCAAAATGGCAATGCGGTTGTAGTGCTCATTGAGACCGATCTGGTCTTCATTGTCTTTGCTCACCAGGCTGCCCGACAAATTGCCTTCGCCTTGCACGGGCAGGCGCTGTATCAGCAAGCCAGCGGCCACATGCTCATCCGCCGCCAACACCAAGGTGGTGTCGAGTTGTTCGCTTTGCAGCATGTAGTGCTCCAGCACTTCGTTGAGCTTGTCGATGGGCTTGCCGTGGTCGTCAAACAGCGGCACCACCCCTTGGTAGGGTTGCTGCCCCGGGAACTTGGTTTGCGGATCCAGCGTGATCGCGCAGCGCCCCTGGTTGTTGACATTGACCATTTGGCTCAGCGTGGCGCCGTCGGGCACATCCTGTGTCACCGATGCCGTAGCACGCAACTCGAGGTTGGACTGCACCTCCACCACTGCCAGCTTGACCGGGCCGTCACCCATGATTTGCAGCACCAGTGCGCCGTCAAACTTGATGCTGGACTGCATCAGCACCCCTGCAGCCACCATCTCGCCCAGCATATTGCGCACCGGGCTCGTGTAGGCGCCATGCTCGCTGTTGGAGGCGCGACGGCGTAACACTTCGGTCCAGGTGTCGGTCAGACGAACCAGAATGCCGCGCACCGGCAAACCATCAAAAATAAACTTGTGCAATTCAGACACGCACTACTCCGTAAATGCCAGGCGATGGGGCCAGGCTCAGTGGGCGCGGGCAAGCCGCAAAAATGGTTGGACCGTCAGATCAAGCGATCTTGTGCAACTCTGACTTGAAGCGTTTGGCGTTTTCAATGTAGTGCTGGGCGCTCAGTCGCAAGGCCTGGATTTGCTCAGGAGTTAGGCTGCGCACCACCTTGGCCGGGGTGCCCATGATCATCGAGCCATCTGGAAACTCTTTGCCCTCGGTCACCAGCGAACCCGCGCCCACCAGGCAGTTTTTGCCGATTTTTGCGCCGTTGAGCACGATGGCGCCAATACCGATGAGCGACTCATCGCCGATGGTGCATCCGTGCAGCATGACCTTGTGGCCCACCGTTACGTGCTTGCCCACACGCAGGGGTTGTCCAATATCGGCATGCAAGACACTGCAGTCCTGAATATTGCTTCCCTCGCCAATAGAAATGCTCTCGGTGTCACCGCGGATGACGACGCCGAACCATACGCTGGTGTCAGCCGCCAGATCCACCCGGCCCATGACCTGGGCGCTGTCAGCCACCCAGGCCGACTCCGCCAGCGTGGGGGAAACGTGTTCTAACTCGTAAATTGCCATGGCCAACCCTCATGAAACGCGGTGCTGCGAACCTAGAATTGTAGGGATGGAACTCCGACACCGCGCGCTGGGCGCTTTTATGCTGACCGACGCGCAGGAAAAAGCCGCGGAGG
>CAIWRE010000236.1 GCA_903914985.1 uncultured beta proteobacterium
ACATCGCAGGCACGCCGCCGGCGACCTGGGCCGTGGCGCCCCATTTGCGGGCCTCGTCTTTGACCAGGTCCGGGTAATGCTGCAGCGGCGCATGGGCCGACAACAGGTCGTTGTAGGCATTGACGATGCCAATGTTGGGTGCACGCGCGGTCACGGGTTGGAAGTTGTCCAGCGCACTGGCACGGCGCTTGTCGCTGGGTTCCATGGCCGCAAAAGCATGGGCCACATTGGCACAACCCATGCGCTGGGCGCCGGGCGGACGGCGGGCCATGGCATGCACCTGAGCCAGGTAAGCGGCGCGGGCCTCCCCGCTGCGCTCTTTGATGCGGCGGGTAACTTCAAAAACTACGGTGTGGAGTTTCATATCGTTTGGTAACAAAATTACAAACTCGATGGTAACCGGCACCGGTCCCGTGTGCACGGAAGGCGGTTACAGACCGGTAACCAAAACGCAGGCCGCAATGAAAAACGCCCTGTACCTTGCGGCACAGGGCGCTCCTCATTGCTGAGACCTGCTTAGGCTTGCGCGATGGCTTGTGCCGTCAGCGGCAACTTGCGCACACGCTTGCCGGTGAGCGCTGCCACTGCGTTGGCAATGGCGGGCACGACCAAGGCGGTTGCGGGCTCGCCGATACCACCGGGCTTTTCGGTGCTGGGCACCAAGATCACCGTGACTTGCGGGTAGTCGTTCATGCGCACCACTGGGAAGTTGTGGAAGTTGGTTTGCTCCACACGGCCTTTGGACAGCGTGATTTCCTGCATCAAGCCTGCGCTCATGCCGAAGGCCACGCTGGACTTGATCTGCGCTTCCACGGTTTCCGGGTTGACGATGTGGCCCACATCGGCAGCGACAGTGACCTTGTGCACCTTGACGTGGCCGTCTTTCATCGAAATTTCAGCCACTTGGGCCATCATGCCGTCGTAGCCTTCCATGAGCGCAATACCGCGCGAACGACCTGCGGGCAGCGGCTTGCCCCAGCCGGCTTTTTCAGCGGCGAGCTTCAAGACATTGGCAAAGCGGGGCTGGTCTTTCAACATGGCCATGCGGTACTCATAGGGGTCTTTGCCGGCGGCTTTGGCCATCTCGTCCACAAAGCTTTCGTTGGCGAAAGCATTCATGTTGTGGCTCACAGCGCGCCAGTAACCGACACGGAAACCGGTGTCGTGAATCACCAGATCGTGCTGGGTGTTGGCAATACCATAAGGCGCCACCGCGGCTTCCCCCATAAAGGGGTCGAAAGTGTCCACCGGCAGGCCAAAGGCGCGCTGGGTCACCGACTGCGAGGTCACTTTGAAATGCATCGCAACAGGTTTGCCGGACGCATCCAAACCAGCCTTGAGGTTGTTCACACCCATGGGGCGGTAGAAGTCATGGGTCATGTCTTCTTCGCGAGACCAGATCAGCTTGACGGGCTTGCCTACGGCTTTGGAGGTCAAGGCCGCTTGCATGATGAAGTCCAGCTCCAGACGGCGACCGAAACCGCCTCCCAGGTAGGTGGTCTTGACGGTCACGTCCTCAGGTTTGATGCCCAACACAGCCGCCGTCGCGCCCTGAGCCCCTTGCTGGAATTGGGTCGAACCGATCACTTCGCACTTGCCGTCTTTGTAGTGGGCGGTGAAGTTCATGGGCTCCAGGGGCGCATGTGCTTGCATGGGGCTGATGTACTCCGCCTCCACCACTTTGGCAGCGGTTTTCATGGCGCCAGCGACGTCGCCTTTAGGCTCGCCAATGGGCAGGACCTTGCCATTCTTTGCGGCGTTGCGGTTGCCTGCGAGCATGCTGGCGTTGTCAATGGAGGCACCTGCGCCTTCGTCCCACACCACAGTCACCGTCTCCAGCGCCTTTTTGGCATGCCAGTAGCTGTCCGCCACGACCACGACACTGCCCTGGATATCGAGCACGTTTTGAACACCAGGCATCGATTTGGCCTTGGCCGCATCAAAAGATTTGAGCGTGCCGCCAATGACGGGGCACTGGGTGATCGCGGCATAGACCATGCCGGGCAAAGTCACGTCGATACCGAACTGGGCAGAGCCATTGACCTTGGCCGGGGTATCCAGTCGCTTGGTGGCTTTGCCGATGATCTTGAAGTCCTTAGGGTCTTTGAGGGCGACTTTGGCCGGTACCGGCAACTTGGAAGCATCAGCGGCCAACGATCCATAGGTGGCTTTTTTGCCGCCAGGCCCGTGCACGACGCCTTTGTCAGCGCGCAAAGTGCTACGGTCCACGTTCCAGCGGGCAGCTGCAGCACTGATGAGCATTTCGCGCACCTGGGCACCCGCAGTGCGCAGCTTCTCCCAGCCGTCACGCACCGAGGTTGATCCGCCGGTAATTTGGGCACCCAGGAGATCGTTGGTGTAGGCCGCCGCATTGGCCGGTGCGTTTTGCACCGAAATTTGCGACATGTCCACGTTCAGCTCTTCAGCGATCAGCATCGGCATGGAGGTGAATACCCCTTGGCCCATTTCAGAACGGGCGGTCAACAGCGTGATGGCGTTGTTGTCGGCAATGTGCACCCAGGCGTTGGGGGTATAGAGCGTGCCGGCTGCTTGTACGGCAGTGCTGGCGGGCAGCACCAGGCCCATGAGCAAGCCACCACTGGTGACGGATGTTGTTTTCAGAAAATCGCGGCGTGAAGTCGTCATGGTGATGCTCCTTATGCTTTATTCATGGTGGAGGCTGCATCTTTGATGGCTGCCTTGATGCGCGAGTAGGTGCCGCAGCGGCAAATATTGCCGCTCATGGCGGCATCGATGTCTGCGTCGCTCGGGTTTTTGTTGGTGGCCAGGAGCGCGGCAGCGCTCATCAACTGGCCTGACTGGCAGTAGCCGCACTGGGGCACATCGTGCTTGACCCAGGCTGCCTGCAAGGGGTGGGAATTGTCTTTGGAAAGACTCTCCACCGTAGCCACCGATTTACCGGCCACATTGGATGTCTGAGTTTGGCAAGAGCGAACGGGCTTGCCGTCCACATGAATGGTGCAGGCACCGCACAGGCCCGCGCCGCATCCAAATTTGGTCCCGGTCATGCCCAGCTCGTCGCGGATCACCCACAACAGCGGCGTGTCACCTTCGGCCTTGGCAGTAACGGCTTTGCCGTTAATTTGAAAATTAACACTCATTAGGGATCTCCAGGTTGATACTTACTGATGCACACTAAATACGAATCACTCGCAGATTAAATCCTCAAATTCATCGAAAACCACCCTGAAACGCCGAGGGTATTCCCTATTTCAGGCACATTAACGAGCGGACCACAGCGTGGACAGGGCGCCGGTTCACTTACATTCCCGTCAGGAAACCAGATGACATTGATCGCAGACATCCGCAAAAGCTACGAACGCGCCGAGCTGAACGAAGACGCATCGCACGCCAACCCTTTGGACCAGTTTGACCAATGGCTCACCGAAGCCATTGCCAGCGAGGTTCCCGAACCCAATGCCATGACCCTGGCCACGGTGGGTAGCGACCTGCGCCCCTCCACCCGGGTGGTGCTGATCAAGGGCTATGACGCGCAAGGCATCGTCTGGTACACCAACTTTTCCAGCCGCAAGGGCCAGGAGTTGGCAGGCAACCCCTTTGCCGCCCTTCAGTTTCACTGGGTAGAGCTGGAGCGGGTGGTGCGTATTGAAGGTCTGGTGGAAAAAGTGAGCGACGAAGAAGCGGACGCTTACTTCCACAGCCGACCGCTGGATTCACGCATTGGCGCCTGGGCGTCCCCACAGAGTGAAGTCATCAGCGGTCGGGGGGTGTTGGTGGCCAATGCCGCCAAATTCGCAGCGCAGTACCTGCTGAACCCGCCGCGCCCGCCGCACTGGGGTGGTTACCGCCTTAAACCCGATACCTGGCAGTTTTGGCAAGGCCGCAAAAGCCGCTTGCACGACCGCCTGCGCTACCGGCTGGACGCCGACCAGCAATGGGTTCGCGAACGCCTGGCGCCCTGAGCCTGCGCCCGGCTATTTCACCGCCACTGCGTCCGTCATCCGGTAGTACAGGCCATAGGGATCATCAGCAAGCACTGCGAACTTGCCCTCTATGACCACCGGCTCCAAGGTGTAGCGCACCGGCGTTTTGGTGCGCACCTCGACCATGCTTTCCGGGCCGCCGGGCAGACAAAACGAGCAGGACAAAGGTACCGAACTCACAATGAAGTGCTTCTGCTTTTCGCCGGGATCCAGGGGCATCATGAAGCCTTGAATCCGCTGATTTTTTTGGTTGAGCGCTTGTAAATTCGCGTTAAAGACCGGCAAGACCCGGTTTTTATCTGCTTTGGTCTTCACCGCGGTCAGCAGCGACCACGGCAGCACATCGCTGCGTTCGACCAGCGGAGCAAAGGGGCTGTTGGGGCTGTGGTAACCCGCGCCGCTCCCTTGTGCAATCGCACCCTCGCCCA
>CAIWRE010000237.1 GCA_903914985.1 uncultured beta proteobacterium
CAGTGCCACGAACACCAAACCGCCGACCAGCGCCAGCCCTTTGGACACGGAAAAAAGCCCCCGTCCATAGGGGCCAAAGTCCTGGGGCGAAACGGCAGCGGCCGACGAGCTTGGTTCTTGCATACAGCTTCCTTGCGAAGGGCCCGACTTATTTGTCGGAGTTTTTGGCGATCAGTGCACGGGCACTGTCCAAAAGCTGCTTGCCGTTCGCGCCCTTGGCGCTCACGTCAGCCACCCAGGCATCGGTCACGGTTTGTCCCACTTTTTTCCATGCCACCAGCTCAGATTTAGGAATCACATTGGTGGTGTTCTTGGTCGTGAGCTTTTTGCCTTCGACGTCAGCCGCCAGGAAAGCTTTGCCAGCCATGCCGGAGAGCGCTTTGCCGCTGTTGGCATCCAGCACTTTTTTCAGATCAGCGGGCAGACTTTCGTACTTCGCCTTGTTCATGGCCAGCACAAACACCGAGGTGTAAATCGCTGGCTCAGAGGGGTCCGTCTCCGAATGAAACTTCACCAGTTCCTGAATCTTGACCGAGGGCACCACTTCATAGGGCACCAACGCGCCATCAATCACCGACTTGGCCAACGCATCACTCACCTGGGGCACGGGCATCGCCACAGGGGTTGCGCCCAAGGCGGCCAGCATTTTGTTGGTCTGGCGGGTGGGCGCGCGCACCTTCTGGTCTTTCAAGTCAGCCATGACCTTGATCGGCTTGTTGACCATGTGGAAGACGCCGTCACCATGCACATGGAAGGCCAAGGGGTGGATGTCTTTGAATTCGCCCAGGTCATTGAGCTGCACGTAATCCCATACCGCTTTGCTGGTGGCTTCGGGGCTTTCCATCATGAAGGGCAACTCGAACACTTCAATCAAAGGAAAGCGACCTGCCGAATAGCCCAACAGCGTCCAGGTGACATCGACCACGCCATCTTTGACCTGGTCAAACAACTGGGGAGGCGTGCCACCCAATTGCATCGAAGGGTAAATCTGGCACTTGAGCTTGTCCGCCGATTCCTGGGCAATGCGATCGCACCAGGGTTTGAGGAACATGGTCTGCGCCGCTGAACCCGCGGGCAAAAAGTGGTGCAGTTTCAATGTCACCGTTTGGGCAGACGCTGCCAAGGCACAGGCCAACAAAGGCAGCGCGAACCAGGATTTCAAGCTTTTCATCAAAATGTCTCCTTCTAAAAAATGTAATTCAGCTCAACGGCGGCCGTCCCATACCGAGGTGGGCACCATGACTTCGCCGCGCATCAGCAAGCGCGCAGTACGCAGCAGGGCTGCGCGCGTCACATTTTGGGGCTTGGCCGGATCCAAACCGAGGGCGACACTGAATTCACCCGTCGGATGTTCGACTGAGACCACCGGATCCAAACTGCCTTGGGGCATGACGGCCACGCCATCACACACCGAGCCCGGCATGACACAGGCCGTGCCCACCGTAACGGCCGCCATCACGCCGATCGCGTCGTGGCACACATGTGGAATAAAACTTCGGGTGGTGATACTGCCCCCGTCACGCGGCGGCGCAATCAAGGTCATCTTGGGGTAGTTCTTTTTGCTGACATCGCCCAAACCCATCAGCACCGAGACCTGCAAGCGCAGGGCCTCGATGCGGGCCTTGAGCGAAGCGTCGGCATTGAGCTCGGCGACGGCCTCGTAGCCGGTAGCACCCAAATCGGCCGCCTTAAAAATAACCAGCGGCATGCCGTTGTCGATACAGGTCACGTCCAGGGTGAAGTCGTCAAATCCCGAGCCACGGACGGTGATGCGGTCTTTGACCTGGCCCGTGGGCAGCAGGCCAGAGCAGACTGAGCCTGCCGTATCCAAAAAGTTAATCGTGACCGGCGCCGAATTACCCGGCACCCCGTCGATGCGGGCATTGCCCGCATACTGCACCACGCCACCCCGGGTGTCCACGGTGATGTCGCACTGCATGTCGGTATTGCGGGTCAGCACCCGCAGCGTCGTGCTGTCGCCTTGCGCTTGCACCATGCCGGTTTCCAGGGCAAAGGGCAGCACGGCAGCCAGCATATTGCCGCAGTTGGGCGTCGTGTCCACCGTGTCTTTGTCAGGCTGGAGCTGCGCAAACAAAAAGTCGAGGTCCACGCCGGGCACCATGCTGCGACTGACGATGGCGACCTTGCTGGTCAGAGGGTGCGCGCCGCCCACGCCGTCAATCTGGCGCGCATCCGGACTGCCTACTACGGCCAGAAGCACGTTGTCGCGTGTTGCGACGTCCTCAGGCAAATCAGCCGCGTTAAAAAACGCGCCCTTGGAGGTGCCGCCCCGCATGAGCAGACAAGGAATGGCAGTTTGAGACGCTGTGGACATGGGCGCAAAACAAGGCGGTTGAAGGTGCGCGCATTGTGAAGGGCAAGTGCGCATTCGATAAGCCTCGCGCGCATCTAACAGATAGATGAATATTGCATAACAGCGAGCCTGTCATGTAAAAATGCGCAGAAATTACGCCCCCCCCATGGACCTCAAACAACTCGAGTACTTTGTTCGCGTCGCGGAGCTCGGCAGCTTTACCCGGGCTGCGGCCGCAC
>CAIWRE010000238.1 GCA_903914985.1 uncultured beta proteobacterium
CGTGACCTCCCTGGGTGGCGTAGAGGTGACCAACTATGTGTCGTCGGAATTCAACTTTGACGCACAGGACGTGACCCTTGCCGAGTGCGGCATCGACGTGACCCACGGTGCTGCGTCCTTCTTCTCTAACAACATCACGCTGGACGGCGGCAACATCTCGGTGGCTGACACCGCGGCGCGCCACGTTCGCTACGACCAAGAACTGGACGCCGGCATCACGCTGGTGGCCGACGGCTCTATCGTCATGTTGGGCTACGGGGACACGGGTGGTATCGACATCCTGACTCAGAACTCCGGCAACGGAGGCTTGATTACCTTGAACGAATCCAACGCCGGCTGGAATGGAACCTTCTACGGCAATGATGTGTATGCCGGCGATGCAGGCATTTATCTGAGCGCGTGGGGCAACATCGCAATCTCGGTGGACGGTCATACCACTGCGGGTGTGACTTTGTCGCAAAACTACATCGGCCAGGGCGAAGATGGGAATGTGTACGTGGACAACGCACACATTGACTTGCTGGCCGGTGGCGGCATCTCCTTGCTGGAGACCTATGTCGACGTAGTGGAAAGCGGTACTTACACGCTGGTGGACAACGGCATTACCCGTTTTGAGACCGCACAAAGCACGGTGTACGGAGCTAGCGGACTCGATGTTTCCCTGTTGCAAGACCATCTGGCTGCCGGTTACCTCTTGGACGCGTCTGACGCCCGTATCAGCTTGGATGGGGGTTGGGTTATTGCCGGCTCAGTATCGATTGCGCAGGAAACGATTTCCGGCGACGCTGTGGACCTGTCCAATGCACACATTGACGTGTTTGGCTTCGGCGTCAGCCTGATCGACAGTTATGAGACGTCTTACTCCGATATCACCGGAACAGATTCCTTTGTGTCGCACCAAAGCTCGCACTGGGATTCCGGCAGCGTTGGTATTGCACAGATCAGTGTCTCGGCTTACGACGGTACTTTAGATGCCTCCAACGCGCAGATCTCTGTGGGCGGCGTATTTGTCGGAGCGGGTGACGTGGGGGTTGCCCAGTTGTACCTGGAGGGGAGCCAAGGCGTCAATATTTCGGGCGCTCAAGCCACATTGCGCTCTGAGGTGCGTTTTGATATCGGTTCGGGTGGATGGAACAACGGCCTCACGCTGTACAGCGATGGCGGTGCTGACCACAACACCAGTTGGTCCGATGCGTCCTTCTGGGCGTCGGACGTCTATATTTACCAAGATGAAGTCACCGCGGGCCATGGTGACATTTATGCAGCAGATGCATCTGCGGTGCGCAATGTTTCTTTCGAGGGGTCCTACTTCGCGCCCTTGCAGGGCTCGGTGTATGTCGATCAGTACAACCTCACTGCATTCGACGGCGGTGTGACGCTGTCCAACGCCCATGCCAGCGCATCGGCGTACGAGCAGTCGTTCTGGTTTGGCTACTCGGGCTCTGTCGGCGTGTTCGACGCCTACTCGGCCAACGATACCTCCGTGCACGACTACACGGTGAACGATGCCTACCACAACCAAACCTACAACCTAACCTCCAGTGAAATTTGGGCCTATGGCTCCGACGTGGCGGTAGACCAGTGGGGTGTCCGTGCCGAGCGCGGCGACATCATTGCCAACGGTGCTTATGCGGGTCTGACTATTGACCACAGCTACAACAACGGAAACATCCCCTTCGTCTTTGGTGGTGATGTGTCCGTCGATCAACGCTACATGACCGCCTTGAATGGCGACATCGGCAGCGTGGACCTCAGCAACGCCCATGCCATGCTGTGGAGCCAGGAAAACTTTGCACTGATTAACTACACCATCACCAGGGACCTGAGCTACAGCAATGTGTATGTGGAAACCGTGGGGGGTGTGAACTCGGGTAATGTGAACTCGGAGACCTTCGAACACACATCGTCTTTCGATCAAATTAACTTCGGCAGCGTCAATGTGGAGCAGGATTACATCCGCGCCAATGGAAGCATCAATGCCCAGGATGCGGCGGTTGATATTCATGTCGGAGGTCTGGTTGCAAGCGACCTGTACATTTCTCAAGACTACATGACCGCAGGCGGCAACGTGAACCTGCAAGGCGCGCACCTGACCGTCTATGCAGACAGCAATATCAGCCTGGTCAATTCTGTGGTCTCGGTGTGGGACCACACCGCCTATTCGTCTACGATCTTTGAAGGCCCGGTGAACACCTACGAGGGCGATATTTATTACGACTACCAAACCAATGTTGGCTCGGCCTATATTGAGCAATACAGCTTGTACGCTGAACTCGGCGATGTGAATATCTCTGATGCCAAGCTCGCGAT
This sequence comes from uncultured beta proteobacterium, assembly GCA_903914985.1. Classification (GTDB taxonomy): domain Bacteria; phylum Pseudomonadota; class Gammaproteobacteria; order Burkholderiales; family Burkholderiaceae_C; genus Allorhodoferax. Next base: position 2,311 of record CAIWRE010000238.1, read on the forward strand.
GTATGCCGGCAATGAGATATCGGCGGACAGCGTGTGGGTCGAGCAGACCTACGTGACCGCCATCGAAGGCAATATTGAGGCGCGCTCGGCGTCGGTGAACCTGAGCGTGGGCACCTACGGCGACATCGGTCTCAACGGTGATGTGCACATTCAGCAGTACTCGATCTTTGCGGGCAACGGCCACATCCATGCAAGCGGTGCGAACATCTCGCTGTCCGGTGGAGAGAATAGCTACATCTCTGCAGACAATGTGTACGTGTCGCAAAACACCGTTTCTGCAGGGGGTGACATTGACCTCTACAACGCACGGGTGTACGCCAGTGCGGGTGACGGCGGTTTTGTGGATGTTCCCGGTGCCGTGTTTGTGCGCCAAAACTACATCTCTTCAGGCGGCCAGTTGGACGCGTCAGGTGCCCAGGTCAACATCACCGTCGGCAGCGATGCGGACTACGGCTCCGGTGTGTACACCGACGGCGCGTTTGTGACCCAGCAGCACCTGATCGCCAATGACCGCATGTGGATTGACAACTCCGGCGTGCGGGTGCAGGGTGGCGACGGTGCCGACATCGAAATCGATGGCATGGCATTCCTCTCGCAAACCGAAAACCAAGTCAACTTTGGTGGTGAGTTGTACGACGCGTACGGCCATGTAACCGTCGCTGCGGGTAATAACTCCGACATCTCGGCGGACGTGGTGTTTATCGATCAAAACCACATGACGGCCGGCTCTGCCAATATCAGTGCGGCCAGCGTGTTGGTTAGCGTGGGCGACAACGCTCAGATCAGCCTGTTCGGCAACGCGTACATCGAGCAAAACTGGATCAGCGCCTATAACGGCGACATCAGCGCCAGCGATGTGAACGTTATGCTTGCAGCGGGTATCAACAGCGACATTTCTGCTGACAATGTGTATGTGACGCAAATGCATATCTCTGCGGCCTACGACATCAGCATGTCTGACGTCCGTGCGGTGGTCAGCGCGGGCGACGGTGGCTACGTTGATGTGCCTGGTGCAGTCTATGTGCAGCAAAACTACATCTCGGCGGGTGGCGTCTGGGATGCGGGCGGTGCGCAAGCGAATGTTTACGTTGGCAACGATGACAACAACGGCGCAAGCATCTACACCGATGGTGTTTATGTGTCGCAAACGTACATTACTGCCGATGGCTGGATGAACGTTGACAACGCTGGTGTGGATGTCGAGGGCGGCAATGGTGCCCGCGTTGAGATCGACGGCAGCGCGTTCCTTGTGCAGCAAAACATTTCTGCCAACGAGTGGTACCAGTCCAATGGCGGTCTGTATGACGCCTGGGGCCATGTGACAGTCCGTGGTGGTGATGACGCCTTTGTCACTGCCAACTATGTCGACATTTACCAAAACAACCTGACGGGCAATTGGGCGGACCTGAGTCATGCCCGCGTTGAGGTCCGTGTGGGTGACAACGCCCAAATTGGTCTGGATGGCGATGCCTATATTGAACAGAGCTGGATCAGCGCTTATGACCGGGAGAACGGTGCGGCCCACTTCATCAGCGCAGGCAATGTGGATGTTGCGGTGATTGCCGGTAACGACAGCTCGATTTCCGCCGAGTACGTGTACGTCTCGCAAACCGATTTCACCGCAGGTGACTTCATCAGCCTGGCGGACGCCCATGTGACGGTCAGTGCGGGTGAAGGTGGCTATATTGAAGTTCCTGGCTCGATCTCGGTGGAGCAATACCGCATCGACGCACGCAGCTACATTGACGCAAGCGGTGCGCAAGTATTTGTTGCTGTGGGCAATGACAGCGTGGAAAACGGCGCAAGCATCTACACCGACGGCGCCTATGTGTCCCAGGCTGAAATGTATGCCGCTGGCAGCGACATTGATATTGGCTGGTCTGGTGTGAATGTGCAGGGCGGCGACGGTGCGTATGTGGAGCTCGACGGCAGCGCCTTTGTCCTGCAAAGAAACATGTACGCCAATAACGAGCGCAACTCCTTCGGCGGCGTGCAGGCGGGAGACGCCTATGTAACGGTTGCCGCAGGCAACAATGCTCACCTGACGGCCAATGACGTGTTCATTGAACAACACAACCTGTATGGCGACTGGGCAGAAGTCAGCGCCGCCAGTGTGTCTGTCAGCGTGCTCGACAACAGCGAGATCGACCTGGACACCGGTGCTTACATTTCCCAGCATCAGCTGCGCGCCCGCAACGGCGATGTGCAAGGTGAAGACGCAACCATCCGTATCACCGGTGGTACGGATTCGCTGATCACCATTGACAGCGAGTTGGTCCGCAACGATTACTCGACGGCTTATGTCTACTGGGCACGCCATGATTACGATGGAGAGTTCCCATGGGCCTCCGGTGACGACAAAGTGGGCTTCACCGCCTCGAGTGACACCAACGCCCGTTATGACGGTGCCAATGTGGTCATCGACCAGCAATACATTTCTGCTGCCTACGGCGTGGACTTGACAGGGGCTGCCATCGTGATTGGTGTGGATGGCATTACGCCCAACACGCCTTCCTTGCCTGTCAACCTGGATATCGAGTTGGATCATGTGGCGGTAACGATTTCGCAGAGCTCCATCCGTGCTGGCGACTGGGACGTTGACTTGAGTGCTGCGCACGTGAACCTGCAGGCCGGCGACCTGAGCCGGATTGCGGTCACCCCGCAAACAACCCAGGACGGTATCAACCACTACATTTCGTACAGCGACTGGTGGGGTGTCAGTAACGGTGGGTACGACACCTACTACACCTACGAGACCAACCGCACGATAGAGAACACCCATGCGGAATCCAACAACATCGGTGTGTTCCAGTTCGATAACCATGCAGACAACAGCGTCTTGGCAAACGATGTTGCGGTACGTATCGCTGCAGGCGATGACAGCTACATCACACTCGATGCCACTTCTGTGCTGGTGGACCAAGCCCGTCTGTACGCAGCAACGGGTGATGTGAATGCCACGGCAGCAAGCGTGACGATTGCCATTGGCAATGACAGTGAACTGCGTATGACGCCTGAGCGTGACGGCGCTTCGTATGCCAATGAGCTGTACACCGTGAGTGAGTGGGTTGATTGGAGCCATTGGCATGACTTCACCCACCGCTACACCGAAAACGGTACTTCATGGGAGAACAGCTACGGTGACGTGGCGGTCTGGCAAAACCATTTGACTGCGGATGACTCGGTCAATGTGGATGGCGCCAACGTGCAAATCTCGGGCGGTGACGGTGCGGACATCAGTCTGGTGGGAATCTCCGTGGATGTGCAGCAGGCTTACCTGTCCGCAGACTACGGCGATGTCAGCGCCCGCAATGCGGTGGTCAATATCAACGCCGGCAACGACAGCGGCGTGACCTTGGTCGCGGCCTGGGAGTTGAACTTCTCGATGAGCTCCGACTACCACTGGTACCAGAATAGTGACAACGGGTATGGTGATTTCAGCGGAACCGGGAATATTTCGCGCTGGTACAGCGAACAGGTGTTCGACGTCAAGGTCGATCAAAATTACCTGAGTGCTCAGGACGGCAATGTGTACGCCGATGGCGCTGCGGTTGAATTCAGCGTGGGTGACAACGCGCAGATCTCGCTGCATGGCGCAGACATTTATGTCGAGCAGTACGCCCTGCATGCCGATGGCGGCGATGTGGATGTCAGCAACAGCCGGGTTGAAATGACCGGCGGTGCCAACAGTCGCATTCAGGTGGAGCGGGCGGAAGAGACTTTGTACGAGCAACACGAGAACGGCTGGTTCGAGGACTGGACGCCTGAATCCTATGTCTACTCGAACACCTATGCGGGTGACATTTCGGTCCACCAGTCGTACATCTACGCCCAGGAAGCCTTGAGCGGCAATGCGAACGAAGTGACCACCGGTGGTACTGCGTACCTGAACAACGTGTCGGTGCACCTGTCGGTGGGCGACGCCAACCAGTGGGGCTCCTGGATTTCTGCGCACGACGTCCTCGTCTCACAAACCGGTGTCACAGCGGATGAAAATCTGTATGCGGTCAACGCGGCTGTGAGCATTGTTGCGGGTAGCGATGCCTTTGTAACGGTGCACAACGCCGATGTCCTCCAGTACAACATGACTGCGGGTGATGTGTTGCGTTCCAAGTTGGTAGGCGACTACTTCAGCGGCAACCTGACCAATGACAACGGCAACTCTGATCTGGGCGTGGACTACTGGGGTACCTTGGACCTGTCGGGTGCCCATGTGAACCTGGCAGCTGGTAACAACATCAGTGCCCACGAGGTCATCGTGGAACAGGGCTACATGACGGCAGGTGAGACTGTGGATCTGTCCTCTGCGGCGATCGACGTCTCCGGTCGCGATGTGTCCCTGGACCAGGTGGTGATTTCGCAATACAACGTCAGCGCAGGCGGCGTGCAGTACTACTTCGACGACACGGGTATCGAAGGCTACTCGCGCTACCAACTGGACCAGCTGAACACCTTGACGGTGGTGGACCCCTTGGAGTTCATTCCTACGACCATCCTGGGTCTGGTGGACCTGGCGGACGTGAGCATCGATATCACAGCCGACTGGAACTTCCGCAGTGATGTGGTGGCGATTGAGCGCAACTACATCGAGTCCGGCAAGTTGGTTGACATGCAAAACAACCGCATTGACATCTCCGCAGCGGATATGACGATCGGCGATGTGCACAACTGGCTGGGTGTGGATGGTTACTATGCCGGCCCCAACTACGATAACAACGTAGCTGGCGTGAGCGCAGCGACCTTCGACTTCAATGACAACGCGATCTGGTTGTCTGCGTGGGATGGTGACATTCATGTCAACAACTATGTGGAAGAGTACCGCTACGTGACGGGCTCGGTGATTCAGTCCGACGATAACTACGTGGGTCTGACTGCCTGGGGCGACATCTATGTGGGATCGTCGGTCGGTATCGGTAACGAGGTGGTAGCACCAACTTACAACGTGCCGGTTGAAGTCAATATGAACAGTGGCGCGGTGGACATTGTTGCCCGTGGCGATGTGGATGTGAATGACGTGTACATCGGTGTGTACGCCGGTAACGGCACCACGCTGGACCTGTCGATGAACGACAACCGCATCTACATCTCTGCAGACAGTGTGTATGGCGGCGACCTCTACAACGTGGACGTTGGCGCGCAACTGGCTGCTGGCAGCTCGGTCAACCACAATTCGGTGGAGGTGTACGCCGATACGCTGTCCGGTTACATGGAGTTCAGCAACGTTTACCTGTCGGGTACCGATGCGTCGGCCACCTTCTGGGGCAATGACATTTCAATCGGGTCTATGGCGGTGGAGAACAGGTTCGACAGCCAAATCAGCTTCGGTGCAGAGTACCTGACCTTGTTCGCGGATTCCGCAATGAACATTGATTTGATCGATTTGTCCAGCCAGGATGTCGGCAGCTACAACTACCCGTCGAAAGACAACTGGTGGTGGGCAGAGGCCACGATCGGTTCGAATTCGACGTTGATCGTTGACCAACTCAAGCTTGACGGTGCACAGGCCTTCCTGGAGTTCAATGTGGACAGCGGTTCACAGGTTCACTACGATATTTCGGTGGATCAACTCGGTATCGGTCAAAACAACGGTGACTTGGCTTATCGGAATCATGGCGGAAGTGCGATGAAGGAATTCGCTTATGACTCCATGACCCATGACTACTCGGAGCAGTTCGACTTGATCGATCTGAGCGACTTGGGTATCACCAGTGTTGATCAGATTACTGGAAGCGTGACCCTGGGCAGTGGATTTGCCACCGGTCTGGTGCAAAACATCCACTTCGAGCTGATCACGCCCACCGGAATCGAGCTGGGCGCCGGCAGCACCGTGGTGTTTGACTTGCAGAACGTGCGTCTGGAGAGCAATGCTCGCCATGATTACTACTCGGAAACCGGTCAAGGCAACAACGGCAGCGTGGATGCCACCGACGTCTGGTACGCGTTCTGGAACTACTCGCTGCACTTGTCACCGGCAGGCATCCCTTAATGCGCATATTGGTATCCCTGCTCGGGGCACAGGGCGACGCGGTCGCCCGTGCCACGGCGCTGGGGAAGTTGCTGACGGCACGCGGCCACAGCCTGACGTTTTTGGGGGATTTCCCCGAAAACGCTTTGCAAGAGATCACGGCGCTCCCGGCGCAGGCACTCAAACAGGTAACGGACCAACAGTTCGACGCCTTGCTGGTGGCTGCTTTGGGTGGGCCGGATCGACTCGCGGCGATTGCCCGGCGGCTTCCTACACTGGTGTGGGTGCAAGAGAGCTTTTTGGACCTGATGGCGCTCAAAGGCGACTTTGTCCATTGGGTGACCTTGTTCCGCCTGGCCCGGCGCATCGTGTTCATGACCGAACGTCAAAAGGACAAAACGTTTGCGTCCTTTACCGCGGGTCTGGACGACAAAATTGTGGCCATGGCCAGTGGCGCGCCTGCCGATATTGCCAAGCTGCGCGTGCCCACGGAAAAAGAGCATTTGGGTGTGGTCATGCACGCCCCGGTGCTGCCGAACAAGCGCCAGCAAGATCTGATCGCGGCCGGTGAGCGGCTGCGTGATTACAACCTGAGCTTCACCTTCATCGGTGAGAAACAGGGCTTGGCCGGCATGCCTGAGGGGATGCGCAAAATTATCGAGCGCCACCCGGACCGCTACAACTTTGTGGGCTACCAGACTGCGTCGCAGACGCGTGCTTTGCTGGCCAAGAACGAGTTGTATGTGCATACCTCGTCCGACGAAGCCTGGCCGCAGTCGGTGATCGATGCCGCCGCCATGGGCTTGCCTTTGATGCTCAGTGAGATCGAGGCTTTTTCGAAGTTGTGGGTGCACGGGGTGAATTGCCTGAAGTTCCCCATCAACAACCCTGACTTTCTGGCGTCCAGTCTGCGCATGGTGTTGCAGGACGACGTGCTGCGAAACAATCTTTCGGTGCAGGCGGCAAATACCGCCAAGCGCTTTTCAGAGCAACGCTTTTACGGCGCCATGCTGCAAATGGTAGAGGGTCTGAAACCGTGATGTTGCGCGGCCCCGCGCTGGGTCTGCTGTTGTCGGCATTGGTTGGATCGGTTTTTGCGCAGGAGCGTGAGCTCTCCTTCACCGAGGTACTGCGACTGGCTCTGGCCAACAGCCCCTCGCTGCAAGCAAAAGCGCGTGAGTTGGATGCGGCCGATAGCACGGTCAAGGGTGCGCAGTGGGGTCGCTATCCCGCGTTGTCGGCTTCACTGGCTACGGCACCTGCGGGCGTTGACAGCACGCTGTCGGCCAATCAGTCGGCACCGTCTTCCTATGTGCGTCTGGACCAGCCGCTGTATGCCTGGGGCGCGATTGACGCGCGCATCAAGACGGCAGACCTGCAAAAAAACGTGGCCAAACTGGCCATCAGCATCGAGGCCAACGCGGTCGCTGACCGCGTGATTAGCGCGTTTGGCCAGATTGTGGCGACCCAGGAAAAGATCGGAGTGCAGCGGGATGCGATAGCCCGTCTGACGGAGTTTGAAGGCATCATCGGCCGCCGCCTTGCCTCACTTCTGAGTTCGAAAAACGATGCGTCTTTGGTCAATTCCCGTTTGCAGCAGGCGCGTTCGGAGTTGGTGCAAAGCCACGCGACTGAGACGCGTGCGCTGGCACAGCTCGAAGAAGTCATTGGCCAGTCGATCAAGGGCAAGATGCAACCGGTGCCGGTCGCGGTGGACTGGGCCAATCTGGACGCCTTGCAACTGAGCTGCCTGGACAGCGCCAGTGAATTGGCCTCGGCGCGGCTGGGCCGGGACTTGGCTGACAACCAGATCAAGCAGCGCACTGCGGATCTGTTTCCGCGCCTGGTGGGCCGCCTGGAACGCATCCACGCGCCAACGGTGGGTTCGGCGAGTACCGACTACACCCAGGCTTATGTGGTGCTGGAAGCGAGCCTGGGCAACGGTTTGTCGGCGCTCGAGGGCGTGAACGAGAGCGCGGCACGCCTGCAGGCCAGTGAGCAACAAATAGAAATCACCCGCCGCGCGCTCTTGCAACAGACCGCCAGCGCGTGGAGCGACTTCCGGTCGTATGCCGACCAGGAAGCCATCCTCAAAGAAATTACGTCAGAGAATCAGGAAATCGTGGAATCATTTATCAGGCAATACCTCGCAGGTAAGAAGAGTTGGCTCGAAGTGCTGAACGTGGAACGGGAGCTGGTGCAAAGCCGGCTGCAAATGGCCGACATTCGTGCAACGCTGATGACGTCCGCGCTGCGGCTGCAGCGTTTGGGCGGGCATTTGAATCTCGCGCCAGGGTCTAAAGCGCCATGACCGATGCCATCACTTCAGAAATTTCCCCGGTAACTCCAGAACCCGCCCAGCACCACGGTGACGAGTTGCTGGCCGCGTTGCTGTCGCGTCTGGCGGCTTTGCAAGGGCACGCGGTGGGTCGCGTCACGATGCTGATGACACAAACCGGCTTGCAGGGTGCCGACATTGCCGACATGGGCCGTGCCGAGCAGGCCCTGGAAATTTGGACGGCGGTGTTCCCGTCGGGCCACGCACATCGGATGGAACAACTGCCGGAGCCGCATGAGATGCCGTTGCTGTGGTTGGATGGCACGGGCGGGCAGGCGTTTATTTTGACGGGACAGCTGAGCATGGGCAGCTACCAGGCGCTCACGGCGGACGGTGCCAAAGCGACTGTGACCATGGAGCAGATGCTGGCGGGTCAGGTGCTGAGTTTGCGTTGCGAAGCGCAAAACCTGCAAGAAGAGAGCGACCGACCGGTGACTGCGCGCGACTGGTTCAAGTACGCGCTGTTCAAGCGCAAAAAGACCTTTTTTGAGGCATCGATTGCCACCGCCTTCATCAACCTGTTGGCGCTGGTGAGTTCCTTGTACTCGATGAATATTTACGACCGGGTGGTGCCGTCCAAGACCTCGTCCACCTTGTGGGTGCTGAGCATCGGTGTGGTGCTGGCCTACGTGTTTGACCATGTGCTCAAGCATGTGCGCGCCAAATACGTGGAGCAGGCCTGCCGCGAAATCGATAATGAGCTCTCGGGTGTGTTTTTTGACAAGATGCTCAGCATCCGCATGGACGCCCGACCGGCCGCCGTCGGCACTTTTGCCTCGCAGTTGCGCCAGTTTGAGACCGTGCGCAATGTGCTGACCGCTACCACCATGTTTGTGCTGGTGGATGCACCGTTTTCGTTGCTGTTCATCGGCGTCATTGCCCTGATTGCCGGCCCGATTGCTTTGATTCCGCTGATGTTGCTGCCACTGACCATGGGCATCGCCTTCCTGTCCAAGGGCCGGTTTGAGCGGCTCGCGCGTGAGAAGGTGGGTGAGACCAACCAGCGCAACGGTTTGCTGGTGGAGGTGATCTCCGGCATTGAGTCGGTCAAGGCGGCGCAGGGGGGCTGGAAGTTTGCCCGGCGCTGGAGCCAGCTCAATGAGTCGCTGGCGTCCAACGACCTGACCACGCGGCTGCATTCGCAGTCGCTGATGAATTCGGTGCAAATGATTCAGCAGCTGCTGTATGTGGCCATCATGGTGGCTGGCGTGTATGCGATTCACGACGGTCAGATGACCACCGGCTCGCTGATTGCCTGCACCATCATCGGCTCGCGCGCGCTGGCACCAGCGGCCGGTCTGGCCGGCATTGTGGCGCAGTGGCAGGGTGCCAAGGCAGCGCTGGCGGTGCTCGAACGCATCATGGTCCTGCCTTCGGACACCCGTGCCGACCAGCGCCCCATCATTCCCGAGTCGTGCACCGGCAACCTGACGCTCGAAGGCATACGCTACCAATACGGCGAAGGCATTCCTGCCAGCTTGCAGCTCGACGGTGTGCAGTACAAACCGGGTGAGCGAGTCGTGGTGATGGGTGCCTCGGGTTCGGGCAAATCGACCATGCTCAAGGTCGCCTCGGGCCTGTATGCGCCCACCCAAGGCAAAGTGCAGCTCGATGGCCTGGACATGGGCCAGCTTGCACCCGGTTACCTGCGCGAGCACATCGGCTACCTGCCGCAAGACGTGTGGCTGTTTGAAGGCAGCTTGCGCGACAACATCATCATGGGCCTGCATTCGCCCAGCGACGCACAGATTCTGCGGGCTGCGGAATTGACCGGCCTGATTGCCGTTATCCGCTCGCATCCGCAGGGCCTCGCTCTGCCTATCTCGGAAGGGGGGCGCGGCCTCTCTGTGGGCCAAAGGCAGTTGGTGGGTCTGACCCGCTTGCTGATTGCCCAGCCCAAAATCATGTTGCTCGATGAACCTACTGCAGCGCTGGACAGCCGGCTTGAACAGTATGTGATTCAGCAATTGGTGACGCATATTGCACCGGACTCGGTGCTGGTGTTGGTAACGCACAAGGCCGAACTGATGCGCTTTGCCACCCGGGTGCAAATCATTGATGGCGGCAAGGTGGTGCTGGACGGACCTCGCGACGCGGTCGTGGAAAAGCTCAAAGGCCGGCTGAACGCCACGGCCGGCGCCCCGCCTGCTGTATCGCAGGCTTAAAGCACGCCTTTCTAGGAATATTTTGTGAGCTCCAACCATTCAATCAACGCGGCGCCCGGCGGGCGCTGGGCCCTGTGGGCCATCATGGTCTGCCTGGTGTCATTTTTCACCTGGGCCTACTACAGCGAGCTCGAGCAGGTGACCCGGGCCCAGGGCCAGGTGATCGCCAGTTCGCGCACCCAAATCATTCAGTCGCTGGACGGCGGCGTGATCGAGAGCGTGGCCGTGAAAGAGGGCGCCACGGTGCGTGCCGGCCAAGTGCTGCTGAAGTTCAGCGCAGCGCGTGCCGATTCGGCCTGGCGCGAGACCCGCGCCCGTGCAGCGGCACTGACGGCGGCCGTGGCCCGACTGCGTGCCGAAGTGTTTGACGAGCCCATGGTGTTCGACGCCCTGGTCAAGGCCCACCCCGGCTTTGCGGAGAACCAGAAAGAGTTGTACAAAAAGCGCAAGCGCGCGATTGACGACGAGCTGTCCGCCTACAAAAAGGCCTTGGGCTTGGCCCAAGAAGAGCTGCAGGCCACTGAGCCTCTGCTGAAGAACGGCGATGTGGGCCTGGCGGATGTGCTGCGCCTGCGTCGCCAGGTAACCGACCTGGAAGGCCAGATCGCCAACCGCAAAAACAAGTATTTCCAGGACGCACAGGCCGAGCTGGCCAAGGCGCAGGAAGACCTGGCCTCGGTGTCGCAGGCCATGGAGCAGCGCAAGATTCAGCTGGACAACACCGTGGTGCTTGCGCCGCGCGCCGGCATCGTCAAGAACATCCGCTTTACCACGCTGGGTGCGGTGGTGAAGTCGGGCGATGATATTTTGGAGTTGGTGCCTGCTGACAATGATTTGGTGGTGGAGGCCAAGGTCAAGCCGGCGGACATCGGCTTTATTCATATTGGATTGCCGGCCACGCTCAAGGTTGACGCCTACGACTATTCGGTGTTTGGCGCACTGCAAGGCAAAGTGATGTACATCAGCGCCGACACCATGAAAGAAGACACGCGCGGTTTGCAGGACCAGACCTACTACCTTGTGCGGGTCAAAGCCGATTCCGCCCACCTGGTGGGACGCAACGGCGAAGAGATGGCCGTGACGCCCGGCATGACCGCCACGGTTGAAATCCTGACCGGCAAAAAAACCATCTTGAACTACCTGATCAAGCCCATCGTAAAAACATTGCATGAGTCGATGACAGAACGCTAGGGCAATGATTCACTTCATCCAGCATGGCTTGCGCGACAAGCACAGCCATTTTTTCGGTGAAACGCTGGGTTTTGTGCAGGCAGCGAAAACGCTCAAGCGGGATCTGCAGGTATGGGTGCACGCCCGCTGTGAAACGCAGATTGTGAACACGCTGGGCGCACAAGCCGTGTTTCCAGTGCAGACCGATGCAACGGTCGACTCGGATCCGGTAAGCGCGGAGTTGACGTCCTTTATTCTGGGTGCGACAAGCTTCGGCGGGGTCTTGAGCAAGAGCCTCAGTCCCATTATTTGCGCCGCCGACTGGGTGTTTGTGGCGTATGGATCCCAAAATGAAGCCTACGGGCTGGCCTTGTGGATGCAGAGTCTGGCACCTGAAAAAAGACCGCAGGTGGCTCTCTTTTGTCACCGCCCGGAACTCCGTTGGAAGGTAGACGCTTCGCGGAATATGGTGTCGGCGAATGCCTCGTTCTGGCGTTTTTCGGCTCTGATGTTTGACAAAATCGGGGCGAAAGACCACTTGCACCTGTTTGCGCCGGACGCTCATCTGGCCAGCGCTCTGCGCAAAGCCTCCCAACTGCCGGTGCACACCACAGGTCTCTCCACACCGTACTTTTTGTCGCCTGCGCAGGCCGTGGCAACACCCAAGCGCTTTGACATCGGGCTGATTGGAGAGTTTCGTCCTGAGCGAGGAAGCGGCCTGATTCCAGACCTGCTGGCCGCCTTGGATGCCCGGCGTCCGGGCTTGCGCTATGCGCTGCAATTGCGCCAACCCGGTGAGCGTGAGACCGTGCAGCAGCAATTGGCCGAACGGGGCTTTGCCGGCGATCTGTACTTTCTTCCCGACACGATGCTGGAGCCCGCCGCGTTCGCGCGGCTGATTCCTCAAATGCGCTTGATGGTTTTGCCGTACTTCCCGGACCGTTACCGCATGCGCAGCTCCGGGGTGTTGTCGGAGTGCATTGCCTACGCCACGCCCTGTGTGGTGCCTGCAGGAACGTGGCTCAGCGACCAGGTGCAGAGCGGGGCGGGTGTGGGCAGCGTGTTTGCCGATTGGAGCGCAGACGCCATTTGTACTGCCACGGTACAGGCCTTGGATCAGTTGGATACCTTGGCGGAGTCGGCGCAAAAAAAAATGCTGCCATGGAGGCAGCAAAACTGTGCCCGGGCGATGCTCGAGCGTCTCACTTGAATTGCACCCCCCACGCGCCTACACGCGCGAAGAGGGGTTTTGATACCGGTCAGCCGCTTATTTTGCGACGCAGAGGTAGCCGCCGGTGGCGAAGGACACGCCTTTTTCATTCTGGGCACGGCTGTGGTAACCGCCAGGCTTTGCTGCGCTGTTGACGCCTCCGCAGGCAGCCACACCAGCGGCTGCTTTGTCGGCAGGTACCGGTCCAAATGCGGCGGGACGGTCCCAGATCACGGTACCCGATGCGTCACGCGCCAAGCGCGGAGGGGTTTGGTCTTCGCTCGCGCCGGGGCCGGGCGCGGGAGAGGCGCAGGCCGCCAAAATTGCCAGAGATGCCAATGCCAGGTAGTGCAAACGCATGGGATGTGTCCTTTAAATGAATAGTGCCAATAATACAGTTCAAACTGCATAAATACCAACCCGATAGTATATCGCCTGGCTATGTAAAATAGCGTTCGGTAAATATAGTTGTGATTATGTATATAAATAAAATTGGCATTAATATTATTAAATGGGTGACGCCTCTCTTGCTGGCAATGAGTTTCTCGAGCCCGGCATTTGCATGCCAAAACTATCCCTGTAAGCCCATCCGGGTGGTCGTGCCGAGCGAGCCCGGCGGTGGTATCGACGGCATGGGTCGGATAGTGGCGCAGGTGCTCTCCGTGCGCCTCAAGGCTGACGTGGTGGTGTTGAATAAGCCCGGTGCGTTTGGTGCGGTGGGCAGCGTGTGGGCAGCCAGCGCCCCCGATGACGGCTATACCCTGGTGGTCAACGGTCTGAGCCATGTTTCCACGCCTGCGCTGGCTGAGCGTCCGACCTATGATCCCATTGAGGACTTTGTGCCCATCGCCAAAATAGCCGAGGCTCCTCACGTTTTGCTGGTCAACAACGAGTTACCCGCAAATACGCTGGCTGAATTAACCCGTTTGGCGCGTCAGCGCTCGCAGGGCGTGACATTCGCAGCAGCCGGTGGCGCTACAAGTTTCGCAGCCGAGTCGTTCAAGCAGCGCGCCGGTGGCCGGTGGCTCCATGTGCCCTACAAGGGCAGTGCTGCGGCGCTGCGTTCCACCATGTCAGGGGAAACCGACTTGATTTTTGTTGCCACTCAACTGGCCCAGACCGCACTGGACGGCGGTCGGGTCCGGGCACTGGCAATCAGCCATCCCAAGCGGGTGGACTACATGCCGACAGTCCCCACTTTGCGGGAGTTGGGCTATGACGATGTGGATACCTCCCAGTGGTACGGGCTTTTTGCCCCAGCCGGAACGCCGGCGGCGATCGTTGATGTATTGGACAAGGCGATCCGTCAGGAATTGGTTCCCGGCGGGCTGTTGCAGAAATATATTCAAAACAACCGCATGGAGTCTGCGTATTTGTCCAGGCAGGAATTCCGGGTTTTCTTGCAGGAGCAGACCAAGCGGATTAAGCAGCTCAATATCGACTTGAATTACTAAGCAGGTGATCCAAATGAATTTAGTGGAGTGCAGCGCAAATACCAGCGAGTATGTGGCAGTGCATGCCGCAATGGAGCCCCAGCGACCCGCCATCCTGATTGGCCAGCAGGTGGTGAGTTATGGGCAGGTCTATCAGCATATTAAAAATTTTACCGTTGCACTGCACCAACTGGGAATCAAAGAGGGTGACAAGTGCATCGTCAATGTCTCGCACCCCTATGTGCACTGGCTGCTCTTGCTGGCGCTGGAAAATCTGGCAGCGCTGTCATGTTCGGTGCGCCCGGGGGAGGGCAGCACGCTTCTGGCGCTGATGAAAAGCATGGACAAACACATCAGCGAGGATGCGGGCCCCAAGAATGCGCCGGTAGAACTGGTTCCTGTGTCTTTGGAGTGGGTTCAGGCACAGTTGAATGCGCGCATTGACGACGTGCACTACCGAGAGGTGTTGCGCTTTTTGGCACCCCACGCGGGCCAGCGCATCAAGCGTTCCTCGGGAACCACCGGCGGCATGAAGACCATGGTCTCGTCGAACCGCGGCGAAGAGACCTACCTCAAAGGCTATTCCGAAATCATGGGTTTTACCCGGGACACGCGCTATCTTGTCGCCAACGGTTTTGTCATTGGATCGGTGCACCTGTGCGCCACGCTCTGCTTGCGTCTGGGCGCCCTGATCATTTTTGACCGGGGAGAAAACCGCCTCGAACTGATCGAGCGTCACAAGGTGACGCATGTGCGCTTTTTCCCGCAGCAGTTGCTCGACACCTTGAAGGAGATGGAAACACGTGCACTGCCCAAGCCCAAAGACCTGACGCTGATTCTGGGTGCCGCACCCGTCTCCCGCATCTTGTGGGACCGTGTGTTGGCGGTGCTGGCCACCCACATGGTTTACACCTACAACGCCAATGAGTGTGCCTCTATTTGCGTCATGGGACCAGAGGGCGAGGGCGCAGTGCGCGCTGGCGTTCAGGTGAGCATTGTGGGTCCGGACGACCGGGTGCTGGAGCCGGGTCAAACCGGGCGTATCCGGGTCAAAGCACCTAACATGGTGCAGTCTTATCTCGACAATCCCGAGGCCACTAAGAACAACTTTAAAGATGGCTGGTTCTACACCGGTGACGCCGGTCATTTCATTGGTACGCGGCGGATCAAACTCGTCGGACGGATTGACGATGTCCTGAATTTTGCGGGCTTCAAGAATGGCGCGGATGAATACGAGGTGCAAGCCTGCAGGGTGGAAGGCATACAGGAAGCCTGTGCGATGGCGGCACCCGATGCGCTCGGGGTGGACCGTTTGGTGATCTGCGCCGTGGCGACACCCGCGGCCGACCGACGGGCCATGGTGCAGGCATTGAAGAATGCCTACCCACCCTACATCACTGAAGGTGCACGGGTCTACTTTGTTGACCGCCTGCCGAAAACGGAGAACGGCAAGTTGCAGCGTGCCGTAATGAAAGCGCGCGTGCCAGAACTCACCGGAGGCTACACGCTTTAAGGAGCGCGCCGCAGCGCGCTAGCCCTGCAATTGGGCGCGCAACACGGAGCGCTGCACCTTGCCGGTGGGGGTGCGTGGAATCGCTTCAACCTGCACCCACTCCACCAGGTGTCCGAAGGCGGCCATGCCGGGCGCTGCCTCTTTTTGCAGGCGCTCCATGCGACCGGCGGCCGTAAACACCACTGCAATGACCACCGTCTGCACGCCTGAGGGTGTGGACCCCATCAACACGGCGGCGTCGCGGACGTAGTCCAGGCTGCGCAGCTTGGACTCGGCCAGGGCGGGGTTGACTTTCATACCGCCGATATTGATCAGGTCGTCTGCGCGGCCCGTCAGTTCCAGCCGCCCGTTGGGCAGCGCACGGCCGAGGTCGCCGGGCCAGAACCAGCCACCCAGAAAGTGGGCGCTGGTAGCGCCGGGGTCGCCCTCATAGCGCGCAGCCATGTGCGGTGTGCGGACCTTGATATGGCCGGTTTCACCCGCAGGCAGGGTCTGGTCCGCGTCATTCACGACCTCGACTTCGACCCCGGGTAAGAGTGCAATCCCCGGCTCCATTTGTCGGTCGGGTCCGGCCACTCGCGCGCCAATAAAGCCTACTTCGTTGGTGCCGTACATGTCTGCCACCTGGTGTGCGAAAAGTGCCAGGCACTGCGCCACCATGTCTGAAGGCAAAACGCCGCCAAACGCGGTGAGCATGATTTTTTGGGGAATCGCAGCTTGCTCAGGCGCAGTTTGCAAGATGGGGCCCAAGTCCATCGGCAGCACCGTAGCGTGGCTGATGCCGAAGTCCTGCAGGGCCTGCAAAAATGCCCGTCCATCGCGTTTGACCACGGTACCGCCCGCGCGCAGGCATGCGGTCGCTGTGGCGTAAATGCCGCCTATAGAAAAAGGGTGCTGGATCAGGCACACACTGTCCGGGCCGTAGTGACAAAACCATTGCCAGCGCTCGGTCCAGCCGTTCCACAGACGCCGGTCCAGCAGGATGCGCTTGGCTTCTCCGGTGGTGCCGGAGGTGCGCAGCAGCCGCAAGGCGGTTTGCTGCGCACGGTCTTGTCCGGGTGCGGGCGGATGAGGCGGATTGCTGTGCCCGCCACAGGCTTGCGCGTTGACGACGACCACGGGTACCGGATGCACTTGCTGCACCGGCGCAATCAGTGCGCCCACAGAAAACTGCTGCACAAAGCCGGCATTCACTTCACCGGGCAGGACCGACATGCTGCACAAGCCCAGCTGTTCCAGCGCCAGCAAGCTGACCCACTGCCATAAAAAGTCTTCGGTTGACACTGCGACGACCTGTCCGGTGCTCAGTGTCGGCAGCGTGCGGCAAAGGTAGGCCGAGCACAGCGTCAGATGTTCTTGCAACTGCGCAAAGGTGCATCTGTGGTTGCCCCACCCTAGGGCCGCTTTGTCCGGCGTTTTGTGGGCGTAGAACTGCAGTAAATCGGCCGTCGTGGGAAGGGGGCTGATAACATTGTTCATAGATTTACCGATTCTGGAGTTTTTGTTGAAAGCTGGACTGTATCTGTACAGCGCCTCGCCCGCGCCGCGCCAAGATGTGTACGACGCGGCCGTGATTTTGCCCACGATCGGACGTTGGACCACCTTGCAGGCGATTGAATCGGTGTACGCCCAAGTCGATGCTGGAGTGATTCAATTGCTGGTCGGCGTGGATGTGGAGGCTGGCGATTTTTTGCGCATTGAGCAATTGCTTCAGTCGCCGCCGCCGCATGTCGATGTAGCGCTTTTCTATCCCGGGTATTCCACCTCGATGCGGCACGGCGGCGTGCACACGTCGGGCAGTGGTGGCGCCCTGCGGACCATCTTGAGTTACCTGGCCCACAGCAAATACCTTTGTTATCTGGATGACGACAACTGGTGGGCGCCACAGCATGTGAGTGCCTTGCTGCGTGCGGTAAAGGGAAAGGCCTGGGCTTATGCGGGCCGCAGCTTTGTGCACCCTGAGCACGATCATTGGCAATGCATGGACGATTGGGAGTCCGTGGGACTGAATGGCGGCGTATTTGCCGCGGAGTTTGGTGGATGGGTGGACCCCAATTGTTTGATCATTGACAAAACGCAGTGTGCTGAGGCATTGGGCCTGTGGAGCAATGCCTTGACGTTCAAGGGGCAGGGCTGGGGATTGGCGGCTGATCGACGGGTTTTCGCCTGGCTGCGCGACAAACCGGTGGGCGCGACGGGGTCGTATACGGTGTACTACCGGATTCGCGCGGACGATCCGAACTTTCATAACCGGATCCACCGATTGAAACCCATCGATGCTTCGCAGTACTACCTGCCAGCGCAGCACAGTAAAAAGACCGCAGCCCTGGTGATGGTTTGCAAAGGCCGCTTGGCCCATCTGCAACAAAGCCTGCCACGGGTCGCTGCCATCGATGGCTTGCAGGTGATTGTGGTGGATGACGATTGCCCCCAGCACGCGGGCGACTGGGTGGAGCACAACTACCCGGGCGTTCAGGTAGTGCGGCCTCCCAGCCCTGTGCCTTTCAACCTGGCACGGGCGCGCAACCTGGGGGCGGCGACGGTTGCTGCACCCTGGATTGTCTTTATGGACGCAGACGTGCTGGTGGCACCGGAGTTTTCGAAGTGGCTGGAACAGCGGCGTGATCCGGACTGCTTTTATTGCAACGACCGGGCAGTTCCCGAGCTTTCGGGCAGCTTTGTGTGCACCACGCGGTCCTTCAAGGCCGCTGGAGGCTATGACGAAAATTTCCGGGGTTGGGGGGGTGAAGACTCCGACCTTTACCGCCGCCTGGAACAGGCAGGCTCCACCAAGGCGCAGATTCCCGCCGCCCTATGGGCCCCGATACCGCATGACGACGCCATGCGCTTTGCGTTTGACGCCGGGCCGCCGTCCAAGGTGGCGGCAACTTTGCGGACAAACTGTTACTCGGCGATCAAATACGACCTTCAAGGCTTGGGATTGGATTTTTCCAGGCAAGCGCAATTGGATGCGATTTTGCAAAAAATCAGTGCTTCGGTGCAGGCCGCTATGGCGCATCCTGCGGTGCAGGAAATTGCGTTCGACTTAGGCCCGCGTCGTGGGCTCATGATGGTGCAGGGATACTCCATCCGGCGCAAAGTTGTCTACCAAATCAGCCAAGTGGCTTCCACCGCATCCGGGCGCAAGCCCGGCATCGTCAACAACGAATGAACACCACCTCACATCCACCCGTTTGGCAACAGCATGCATCCCAGTGGGAGCTTGTCGGCGCGCCCCTGCGCCCTTCGCCCATCGACGCGGTGCTCATGCGCAGCGCAGTCCTTGCGCGCCACGGCCAGGCCGCCAGGGACCTCCAGGTAAGCGTGCTGGGCGTGACGCCTGAAGTGGTGGGATTGGATTGGCCGCTTGGATCGACCATCCGGGCCTTTGACCACAGCGCAGACATGGTGCAAAAAGTGTGGCGACCGCATCCCACCTTGCACTCCGAGGTCTGTTTGACAGATTGGTCCCAACTGCCGCTGGCCAGCGGCTCGGTCGATGTGTTTGCAGGCGACAACTCGCTGGGTGCTTTGCCGACGTTTGCCAAGAGTCAGGAGGTATTGCGCGAGTTGCACCGGGCGATCAAGCCCACCGGTCTGCTGTGCTTGCGCTGCTTTATCGCACCTGCAGTGCCTGAGACGCTCCAGGCCATCAAGGACGACGTGGCGCAGGGGCGGGTGCAAAGTTTTCATGCGCTGAAGTGGCGTCTGGCGATGGCGCTTTGTTCGGGGCCCGATCAAAACGTGGTGGTCCACCGCATCGTGGAGTGCTTTGACACCCTGTTTCCCGACCGCCAGGCGCTGTCGCGTGTGCATGGTTGGCCGCTGGTGGTTATCAACACCATTGACGCCTACCGGGACAAGGACGTGCTGTATACCTTTTTCACACTGGCGGCGTTGGAGCGCTTTGCTGCGCCGTGGTTCACGATCCAAGGCATCCAGTACCCGGACTATGAGCTGGCCCCGAGGTGTCCGACGGTGACCCTGGTGCCCCACGCCAGCGCGGCACCGTGACTACGCCGGCGCCGGCACGGCACGGTGCATTGCAAAACCCCATCCATTTTTTGCGGGGCTTTGCCTTTGGCCTGCACTACCCGGCCCTGGTGTTTGCGGTGACGTGGGAGCTTGCGGATGCGCGGTGGCTGAATGCATTGCAGCAGCATCTGGCAGGCATTCCCGGTATGGGCAGTGCATGGTCCGAAGCGGACCGGGAGCGCTTGGGCGGCAGCCCGCACCACGGCGCACAGGCCCTGCCTCGGATTTTGCATTTGCTGCAACGCAGCGCCGACTTGCCATTGTTTGAAGAGGGTAGGGTGATCGCCGTTCAGGGCAGGACATTGCGCTACGCGGTGCCGATTTTTCCCCGCAGCGTCCAGCCCATGCTGGCCACTGTGCGGGCTTTGCTGCAGGTGGTAGAGCAGCTGGCGGCCGGTGTCACCGAAGTGCCGCTCACGGCCTTGTCTGCCGCGCTGAAGGCCCTGGCCGCGAGCTACACCTGTGGCTCCAACGTACCGCCCTTTTTGCAAGCCGCCCTGGCCCGTCATTTGCCCTTTACCGAGGTGGCTGGCGAAGTGATTCAGTTCGGACAGGGACGGCGTGGCCGGTGGTTGCAAAGCTCGTTTACCGACGCCACGCCCCAGATCGCGGCGACGCTGTCGCGTGACAAAAAGCTGTGTGCCCAGGTGTTGCGGCGCGCCGGCATTCCGGTGCCTGCACATGAGACGGTGCGTTCGGACAAAGACCTCTCAGCCGCCGCGCAACGCTTGGGCTACCCGGTGGTGATCAAGCCTACCGACCTGGACGGTGGCGTGGGTGTGGCCGCGGGATTGGACAGCCTCCAGGAGGTCGAACAGGCGTATGTACAGGCCTTGCGGCACTCGCGCAATATTTTGATCGAGAAGCATATTGCGGGGCGGGACTACCGCCTCACGGTGTTTCAGAACGAGGTGGTGTGGGTGATTGAACGCCAGCCCGCCGGTGTGCAAGGCGACGGGGTGTCGAGCGTGGTGGAGTTGATTGCGACAGCGAACCAGGATGCTCGCCGAGGCGACGGTGTGCATTCGCCGCTCAAAAGTCTGGTACTTGATGACGAGGCGCAGTCGCTGCTTCGTCGCGATGGCCTGGACGGACAGTCAATCCCGCCCAAAGGACGCTTTTTGCGCTTTCGCCGAAGTGCCAACATCGCCAGCGGCGGATTGCCGATGGCTGTGCCGCTGGCCGCCATCCATCCCGACAACCTGGCCCTGGCGGTGCGTGCCGCACACGCGCTGAAATTGGATCTGGCGGGTGTGGATTTGTTGATCCCGGACATCGCCGTGTCCTGGCTGGCGGGCGGTGCCGCGGTGTGTGAAGTCAATGCGCAGCCCCAACTCGGCCGCACTACCAGCTTGCATTTGTATCCGCTGGTGCTGGGCAAGCTGGTGCCGGGCAATGGGCGAATCCCGATCATGTTGGTTTTTGGCGGGGCGCAAGCCGACGCGCTGGTGGAGTCGCTGGAGGCGCAGTGGTCTGCGCTGGGGCGCGGCCTGGGTGTTGCCGATGCGGCGGGTGTGCGACTCGGTGCGGTGCAGCTGGGCCAGGCTGGCACACCGGCCTATCACGCGGGCGCCTTGCTATTGGCGCACACCGGCGTGGATGCCATCGCTGTGGTCGTTAAGGACAAGAGCCTGCTGGAAAACGGGCTGCCGTTTGTCGCCTTCGATATGCTGGTGGTTACCGGCGACCACGCCTGGGATGCAGATACCCCCGGCAGTGCCACGCCCGATTTCATGGTCCACCAACACGCGTGCGATGGCAATTTCATCGCCCTGGGTTTTGCCGACGAAAAAAAGCGCATGCTGGAGACCCTCAGCCCGGGTCGTTTTGACTATGTGGAGCCGGATGGTCAGGGCCTCGTGGATCGCCTTTGCAGCATCGACCAGCGTCACGAAAGAGGGCCTTGATAATGGCAAATGCACATGAATAGAATTTACCGCTCCGCTGACGAGTTATTGAGCCTTGAGGCGGCCTTATTGCGCGAGAACTTGCCTCAGGACCGTGACGGCGACCGGCTCTATTCGCTGATCAGTTTTATCCGTTCGCACGCCCGCCGGCCTACTGAAAATCCGGTGTTCAATGATGTGCTCTTCCATCTCAACACCAGCGACGAAATACTCAATCCCCTGCGTGTTTTTGTCACTGACAAGGAGCATGGCAAACAGTTTATAAAAAGCGTGCTGGGCGATGAGCTGAACGTGCCGACCTTGGCGGTTCTTCGCAACCCAGCCGAAGTGGCGGCGTTTCGTTTTCCTGAACGTTGTGTTATCAAACCCACACATGCCTCCAGCGAAGTCATTGTCCGTCTTGCCGGTGAGGCGATTGACAGGACGCGCCTTGAATCCTGGTTCCGGCTCAACTATTACCAAAAGACGCGGGAAGCCAATTACCGCTACTTGCAACCAAAAATAATTGTCGAACCCATACTGTTTGACAATCCCAAGCTCAGTGATATCAAGGTATTTTGCTTCGAGGGCAGGGCCAAACTCCTCTTCGTCGATATCCATTTGGACGGCCGGCGCTTTCGTAAGTTTTACGACATGGACTGGAATCCATTGAAATTTTCGCTGCGCTACCCCAACCCTGACCACCTTGTGGTGCCTCGACCGATGAACTTGGCGGCCATGTTGGAAGCAGCAGAACAGCTCAGTCGCCAGTTTTCATTGGTCAGAATTGATTTGTACTCCGACGGGCAGCGGTTTTATGTGGGTGAAATCACCAACTGCTCGGGCGCCGGATTGGCAAAGTTTGATTCGTATGCAAGCGAGCTGAGCGCTTCCCGTATGATTTTCGGATCGGCGGGCGTGACGCGCCAGGGGCCGGTGTCTCTATGATGATGCGATGGTCGTTTGTAGGAATGTGTCCCATGCATGAAAAACTGAGTGCTCCTCCATTCAGGCCCGGCCTGGGCCTGCTGTCCCTGTGTGTCTGGGTGGCCGGTGTCGCCACCGGCACCCCCGCCTGGGCTTACAAGGTGGAACGGGTCTGCGAGACGACCGAGGCGACGGGCAAGAAACCGGCCATGAAGGTGTGCAAAACCTTGCTGGTCAAGCCTGGTGCCGATAACAAGGACGCGAAGAAAGAAGAGAAAAAAGAGGAAAAACCAGCCGCAGGCCACCACTAGGCGGCTGCGCTCAAGTGGCCAAGGCTTCGAGGGCCTCCGTGGCAGTCAGCCACTGGTCTTCCAAAGTCTTGAGCTCATCATTCACGGTTTTCAGGCGCTTGCCCAATTCCGCAATTTCATGGGGCAGGGGGCTTTGGCTGAGCTTGCCTTCCAGTACCGCACCTTCGCCGCTCAAGCTAGCAATGCGGGCGTCGAGACGTTCAATTTCTGTGGTCAGTTTGCGTTTCTGATCGGGTGAGACCACCGTCTTGACCGGTTTGGCCGATGCCTTGGCCTGCTGCTTGTTGAGCTGGTTTTGCGCTTCTTTGACGGCTTCGCGCTGGCGCTTGGCCTCGTCCAGCAGATAGCGCTGGTAGTCGTCGAGGTCGCCATCAAACGGCGCGACACCGCCACGCGACACCATCCAGAATTCGTCGCAGACTGAGCGCAGCAGGGCGCGGTCGTGGCTGACCAGCATCACCGTGCCTTCAAATTCATTGAGCGCCATGGCCAGCGCTTCGCGGGTGGCCAGGTCCAGGTGGTTGGTGGGCTCATCGAGCAACAGCAGATTGGGCCGCTGCCAAACGATCATGCACAACACCAGCCGGGCTTTTTCGCCACCGCTCATGCTGCCCACGGACTGCTTGACCATGTCGCCGCTGAAATTGAAGGTCCCTAAAAAGCTGCGCAAGTCTTGCTCGCGGGTAGCCTGCCCGGCAATGCGGCCCTCGGCGGTCATTTCTTTCACCAGCCGGATCATGTGTTCCAGCGGAGTGTCTGCGGGGCGCAGCACATCCAACTCTTGCTGCGCAAAGTAGCCGATGTTCAGGCCCTTGCCCTCGGTGACCTCGCCGCCAATGGGCGCCAGATCCCGCGCCACGGTTTTGACCAGGGTGGACTTGCCCTGTCCGTTGGCACCCAAAATGCCGATGCGTTGGCCTGCCAGCACCGAGCGGCTCACGTTTTGCACGATCACGGTGGGGCCGGTGTCCTCGGGCGCATCGGCGGGCGGCGGATAACCAAAACTCACACCCGACATCGACAGCATCGGGTTGGGCAGGTTGGCGGGTTCTTTGAACTCGAAGGTGAAGTCGGCATCGGCCAGCAGCGGCGCGATTTTTTCCATGCGGTCCAAGGCCTTGACCCGGCTTTGCGCCTGCTTGGCCTTGCTGGCTTTGGCCTTGAAGCGGGCAATGAACTTTTGCAGGTGGGCGATCTTGTCCTGCTGCTTGGCAAAGGCGTTTTGTTGCAACTCCATTTGCTCGGCGCGCATGTCTTCGAACTTGCTGTAGTTGCCGCCGTAGCGCACCAGTTTGCCCGCATCGATATGCAGCGTGACGTTGGTCACCGCGTCCAAAAATTCCCGGTCGTGGCTGATCACCACCATGGTGCCTTCGTAGCGTTTGAGCCAGGCTTCCAACCATACCAATGCGTCCAAGTCCAAATGGTTGGTGGGCTCGTCGAGCAGCAGCAGGTCGGAGGGACACATGAGCGCGCGCGCCAGTTGCAAGCGCATGCGCCAGCCGCCCGAAAAACTGTTGACCGGGTTCTCCAACTCGGTGGTCTTGAAGCCCAAACCCAAAATCAAGGCCTGGGCGCGTGAGGCAGCGTCGTGCTCGCCTGCGTCGTACAGCGCCATATAGGCGTTGGCCATGCGGTCACCGTCGTCGGTGGCTTCGGAAGCTTTCACTTCCTCGCGCGCGGCATTGAGCACCGTGTCGCCTTCGATCACAAAGTCGGTGGCACTTTGGTCAGTCTCTGGCATGTCCTGGGCCACCTGGCCCATGCGCCATTGGGCGGGGATGTAGTACTCGCCAGCGTCCTCATGCAAATTGCCATTGAAGAGGGCAAACAGCGAAGACTTGCCCGCGCCGTTGCGCCCGACCAGGCCGACTTTTTCTCCGGGGTTGAGGGTGACCGAGGCGTGTTCCAGCAAGACCTTGGCACTGCGGCGCAAGGTCACGTTTTTAAGAGTAATCATGAAGTAAGGGTTTCGCGCGTGAGGAGCAGTACCTGGTCTTCACCAGCGCTGGTTTCCAGCCAAATCACTTCCAGCGACGGAAATGCGGCTTCAAAAAAGGAGCGTTCGTTGCCGATTTCCAGCACCATAACCCCTTGGGGTGAAAGGTGGGCGGCCACGGTGTGTAGCAAGGTGCGGACAAAGTCCATGCCGTCCGTGCCGCCTTGGCAATTGCCGTCCAAAGCCATGGCGGGTTCGGCCCGGTACTCGGGCGGCAAGTCGGCCATGCTCTGGTGGTTGACGTAGGGCGGATTGCACAGAATCAAATCAAACGGCCCCTGCGCGGCAAGCTCCGGCGCCTTGAGGCCATCGGAAGTCACCAGGGTGATGCGGTCTTGCAGGCTGTGCTTGTCCACATTGATGCGGGCTACTTCCAGCGCATCGCTGGAGAGGTCACTGGCCGTCACCACCACGTCCGGGAACACGCTGGCGGCGATGACCGCCAGGCTGCCGTTGCCCGTGCACAAGTCGAGCACTTTGTGGGTCGATGCCTGCAGAAAGTAGTCCATGCCACCCTCCACCAGCAGCTCGGCAATCAGCGAGCGCGGCACGATGACCCGTTCGTCGACGTAAAAGGAAAAACCTTGCAGCCAGGCTTCCCGGGTGAGGTAGGCGGCGGGCTTGCGGCTCTGGATGCGCTGGGCAATCAAGGCCTGCACCTTCGCCACTTGTTCTGCCGTCAAGCCTTGGTCGCCCTGGGAGTCTTCACCATCCAGCGCCGTGTCCAAGGGCAAACAAAGCTGACACAGCACCAACCAAGCAGCTTCGTCCTGCGCATTGGTCGTGCCATGCCCAAACGACACACCGGCGTCTGCGAGCGACCGTGCGCTCGCTGAAATCAGATCCAGCAGCGTCATGCCAGAGCCTGCGTATGCAAGCGCTCGAGCACCCGGCGGTAGATGTTTTTCAAAGGCTCGATGTCGGTCACCGCCACGTATTCATTGATCTTGTGGATCGTCGCGTTGGGCGGGCCCAACTCAATCACCTGCGGACAGATTTGCGCCAAAAAACGCCCGTCGCTGGTGCCGCCGGTGGTGGAGAGTTGTGTTTCGATGCCAGTCTCGTCCAGGATGGCACCGCGCACCGCATCGACCAAGGTGCCGGGAGGTGTCAAAAAGGGCAGGCCGCCTATCGTCCACACCAAGTCGTACTTCAGTCCATGTTGGTCCAGAACCGCGCACAAGCGCGATTGCAAGGACTCCGGTGTGGACTCGGTGCAGAAGCGGAAATTGAAGTCGATGACCACTTCGCCGGGAATCACATTGCTGGCACCGGTGCCGCCGTGCATATTGCTCACCTGCCAACTGGTGGGTGGAAAGTAGGCATTGCCTTCGTCCCAGCGAATGCCGACCAGCTCCGCCAGCGCAGGAGCCGCGCGGTGGATGGGGTTGTCCGCCATGTGCGGGTAGGCAATATGGCCTTGCACGCCCTTGACCGTGAGTTTGCCGCTCATGGTGCCGCGCCGGCCGTTTTTGATCATGTCGCCGGTGCGCTCGACCGAGGTGGGCTCACCCACGATGACGTAATCCAGCACTTCGCCGCGTGCTTTGAGGGTGTTGCACACCACCACCGTGCCATCGACGGCCGGGCCTTCTTCGTCGCTGGTCAAGAGCAGGGCAATGTTCAGCGCGGGCTGGGGGGTGTGGCTTATGAATTCTTCGATGGCCACCACAAACGCTGCCAGCGACGTTTTCATGTCGCTGGCGCCGCGCCCGAATAGTTTGCCGTCTTTATGGGTAGGGCTGAACGGTGCGCTGTCCCATTGCGCCAGCGGCCCGGTCGGCACCACGTCGGTATGGCCCGCAAAAACCAGAGTTTTGGCCGTCGCGGCGCTGCTACTGACGGCGCTCGCATTGCGCTTAGCCCACAGATTGGTCACGCGAAAATCCGCAGGGCCGCTCTCCAGGAATTTGCACACAAAGCCAAGGGCTTGCAGCCGCTGTGCGATCAGTGGTTGACAACCCGCGTCATGGGGCGTGACCGACGCAAGGCTCAGCAACTGCTCGGTGAGTTGCAGGGTGGCGTTGGCATTGCTCATCAGGGGTGAAGCATCAGGGTAATCGGACTGGCGCCTTCAGTCTGCGGGTTGTCGATACTGGGCGCGTCCGCTTGGTTTTGCATGCGCCACACCAGGTTGGTGGCGGAATCCGCATGGGCCAGGCCTTCGCTTTCGGCCACCACGCCCTCGGCAATCAGGCGGGAGATGTCCTGCTCAAAGGACTGCGAACCCACCGAGAGCGACTGCTCCATTGCCGCAGGGATGTCTGCAAAGTTCCCTTCCTGGATCAATTCTGCAATGCGCGTGGTGTTCATCATGACTTCACACGCTGCCACGCGCTGGCCTTTGGTGGTGCGAATCAAGCGTTGCGACAGCATGGCCTTGAGCGCCAAAGCCAGATCGCGCTGCACAGCGTCGCGGGAATCCGCGGGGTAAAAGCCCAAAATCCGGTTGAGTGCGTGGTAGCTGTTGTTGGCATGCAGGGTGGCCAGACACAAATGGCCCGACTGCGCGTAGCCCAGCGCAGCCGACATGGTTTCGGGGTCACGGATTTCGCCCACAAAAATCACATCCGGCGACTGGCGAAGCGCATTTTTCATGGCCAATTCCAGCGATACCGTATCCACGCCAATTTCGCGCTGATTCACGATCGACTTGTTGTGCTTGAAAACAAATTCAATCGGGTTTTCAAATGTCAGGATGTGTCCGGAGGTGGTGGCGTTGCGGTAGTCCAGCATAGACGCCATGGTCGTACTTTTGCCTGCACCTGCAGCCCCCACCATCAGCACCAGGCCGCGCTTTTCCATGACCAGACTGCGCAGAATCGGTGGCAAGCCGCTGTCGAGCAGACTGGGAATCTGGAACGGCACATAGCGAATGACCACCGCCACCGTTCCTCGCTGCACAAAAGCACTGATGCGAAAACGCCCCAGGTTCTCGAGCGGCAAAACCATCGTCAACTCATTTTCCGCCATCAGTTGCTGCATGCTCTCCGGTGGCACCAACCCTTCCAGCAATTCCCGTGGTGCTTGCACCCCCAGTGGCTGACTGGTGATGGGCACTACCAAGCCGTGAATACGCACCATGGGCGGGCTGTTGGCCGAGAGGTAAATATCGGAGGCCTTTTTGTCCACCATGAAACGCAGCATGCGTTCGAGGACGTCGTTCTTGGCAGTCTGCGTCATGGGGTTCGGTTCGTCCTGGTGTGAAAAAAGGAGGGCGGCTTAGTCGCGCAGCAAGTCGTTGAGCGAGGTCTTGGCGCGGGTTTGCGCGTCCACGCGTTTGACGATGATGGCCGCATACAGGCTGTATTTGCCATCACCTTTGGGCAGGCTGCCGCTGATGACCACTGACCCGGAAGGAATGCGGCCATAACTCACGGTGTCTGTGGCGCGATCGTAAATAGGCGTGCTTTGACCGAGGTAGACGCCCATGGAAATGACGGAGTTTTCTTCGACGATCACGCCCTCGACGACTTCGGAGCGCGCACCGATGAAGCAGTTGTCTTCGATGATGGTGGGGCCGGCTTGCATGGGTTCGAGCACGCCACCGATGCCCACGCCGCCGCTCAAGTGAACATGCTTGCCGATCTGTGCGCACGAGCCTACCGTGGCCCAGGTGTCCACCATCGTGCCTTCGTCGACATAGGCGCCGATGTTGACGTAGGAAGGCATCAAGATCACGCCTTTGGCCACATGGCTGCCGCGTCGCGCGACTGCGGGGGGCACCACGCGCACGCCGGTGGCTTTCATCTCGGCCTCAGTGAGGCCTGCAAATTTGGTGGGCACTTTGTCGTAAAAGCCCAAGTCGCCCGCGTTGATGAGCACATTGTCTTTGAGGCGAAAGCTCAGCAACACGGCCTTTTTGATCCATTGGTGCGTGGTCCATTGGCCCACGCCGTCGCGGGTCGCCACGCGCAGCGCACCTTTGTCAAGTTCCGCGATGACGTGTTCCACGGCATCGACCACCTCTTTGGGCGCGGATTGAATCGAAATATTTGCGCGGTTTTCCCACGCGGCGTCGAGGATGTTTTGCAATTGTTGGGTCATGGGAGAGATGCTTGAAATAAAGTGGGGAACAAAATGGGTAAAGCTCAGCTGCTTTGCCGGGATTTGACAAATGCAACGATGCGCTGTGCGGCTTCCATGCATTCATCGGCTTGGGCTACCAATGCCATGCGGATGCGTCCGGCGCCAGGGTTCAGCCCATGGGCTTCACGCGCAAGGTAGGAGCCGGGCAACACGGTCACATTGTAGGTAGCGTACAGGTCGCGAGCGAAGTCTTCGTCACTGCCTTGCACACCCGCCCACAAGTAAAAGCCTGCGTCTGGCAGCGCCACGTCCAGCACCTCGGCCAGGAGAGGCGTAATCTGCGCAAACTTCTGGCGGTACTGTGCGCGGTTGTCCAACACATGGGCCTCGTCGTTCCATGCGGCGATGCTGGCGCTTTGTACGACCGGGCTCATGGCGCTGCCGTGGTAGGTGCGATAAAGCAAAAAGTCCTTGATCAGTGCGGCGTCACCGGCGCAAAAGCCGCTGCGCATGCCCGGCACATTGCTGCGCTTGGACAGGCTGGTAAACGCCAGCAAATTCTTGAAATCGCTGCGTCCCAACGCGGCAGCGGCCTCCAAACCGCCCAACGGTGCTTCGTCGCGGAAATAGATTTCGCTGTAGCACTCGTCCGAGGCAATCACAAAGCCGTAGCGGTCGCTGAGTTCAAACAGCAACTTCCATTCCGACAGCGGCATGACCGCACCGGCCGGGTTACCCGGACTGCAGACAAAGAGCAGCTGGGTGCGCGCCCACACTTCGGCGGGCACGCTGGCCCAGTCCTGGGCGAAGTTGCGCTTCGGGTCCGAGGCCACGAAGTAGGGTTCAGCCCCGCCCAGTAAAGCGGCGCCTTCGTAAATTTGGTAGAACGGGTTGGGGCAGACCACCACGGGCCTGGCACCGGACGCCGCGGGCGCCAGCACGGTTTGGGCAAATGCAAACAGTGCTTCGCGCGAGCCGTTGATCGGCAGAATTTGCGTGCCAGGGTTGACCATTAACTGGTAGCGGCGGTGCAGCCAGTGGGCAATGGCCTCCCGCAATGCGGATTCCCCTGCAGTGGCAGGGTAACCGGCCAAACCCGTGCCCATGATGGCGTCGCAGTAGGCCTGTTTGATGAGCGCCGGTGTGGCGTGGCGCGGCTCGCCGATACCCAGACTGATGGGGCGCAAACCGGGGTTGGGCGTCACAGTGGAAAACAGCTGGCGCAGCCGTTCAAACGGGTAGGCTTGCAGAAGTGCTAGGTGGGCATTCATAGGCGCTAATTATCGTTGATTCATCGTTAAACTCGAAGTTTTTGCGATATCCGCAAGTGTTGCCACCGCGCCTTTGACCCCAAGCCATTCCAAAGCCCACCATGCCCGCAGCGTCTGCCAACTATCAGTTTTTGAACCTGGCGAGTTCGTTGGAATACCTGATGGACCCCCAGGGTGTGCGGGACATGCTGCCCCACTTGATGAAAACCTTGGATCGGGATGTGCCCGACATCACCCAGATGCTGCGCGCGGGCGATTCCACTGAAGCTGCGGCGCGCCTGCATGCACTCAAGGGTTTTTTGCCGATTTTTTGCTATCCGGAGTTGTTCAGCGAGCTGGTGCGGGTTGAGAAGATGTGCAAGGCGGGCCCCTGCGCCGATTTGCTGGATGCCTATGGAGCGCTGGCTCTGCAACTGCAAGGTCTTGCCCGGGACGCCTCACACTTCCAATCACAGCCGGGGTAGCGAGGGCGCCGGGCAAACCAAAATAAGGCGTCCGGTACCCGCGCGGTATCATTCAATCTCACAGAAGCCCCGGTTCTGTCGAATTTCATCTTCTAAAACCCCGTTCAGCTTCCCGCCAACACGCAGTGCGCCTTAATTCGATCAAGCTATCGGGCTTCAAGTCCTTTGTCGAGCCGACCAATTTCCTTCTGCCCGGCCAGTTGGTGGGGGTGGTGGGCCCAAATGGTTGCGGCAAGTCCAACATCATGGACGCGGTGCGCTGGGTCCTGGGCGAAAGCCGTGCCAGCGAGTTGCGTGGCGAGTCCATGCAGGACGTCATCTTTAATGGAACGACCAACCGCAAAGCGGCCAGCCGCGCCAGTGTGGAGTTGGTGTTTGACAATGCCGACCACCGCGCCGGAGGCCAGTGGGGCCAGTTTGGCGAAATCGCCGTGCGCCGGGTACTGACCCGTGACGGCACGTCGAGCTACTTTATTAACAACCAGGCTGTGCGACGCCGCGACGTGCAAGACGTGTTTCTGGGCACCGGCCTGGGGCCTCGCGCCTACGCCATCATCGGCCAGGGCACCATCAGCCGCATCATCGAGTCCAAGCCGGAAGAGCTGCGGCTGTTCCTGGAAGAAGCGGCCGGCGTCTCTAAATACAAAGAGCGCCGCCGCGAAACCGAAAACCGCTTGAGCGACACCCGCGCCAACCTGACCCGGGTGGAAGACATCCTGCGGGAGCTGCACACCAATCTCGAAAAACTGGAACTCCAAGCCGAAGTGGCCTTGCGCTACAAGGGTTTGCAGGCCGACGTCACCCTTAAGCAGCACCAGCAGTGGTACCTCAAGCGTGCCGAGTCGCTGGCCGATCAGGCCAAGGTGCAGGCCGACGCCCAAAGCGCGGTATTGACGCTGGAGTCGCGCATGGCGGACCTGCGCAGCATCGAGTCCGATTTGGAGACCGTACGCCAGGCGCACTACGCCGCCGGCGACCAGGTGAACCAGGTGCAAGGGCTGCTGTACGAAGCCAGTACCGAAGTCGGGCGCCTGGAAGCCGAAATCCGCTTTGTGGTGGAAGGCCGCCAGCGCGTGGAACAGCGTTTGGCCACCCTGCAAGAGCAAAGCGCGCAGTGGGCGCAGCGCGAAGAAGAAGCGGTGCAAGAGATGGAGCGCTTGGCCGAGATCGCCTTGACGGGAGAAGAACAGGCGGCGTTGCTGGAAGCGCAAATGCAAGAGCAGGAGCAGCAAACGCCGGAGTTGGAAGAGGCTTTGCAACGCGCGCAGGCCCAGGC
>CAIWRE010000239.1 GCA_903914985.1 uncultured beta proteobacterium
GGGAGACCGCTTTTCCGTGGTCTACGAAACCCTGGAAGGCGATGGCGAACCCTTGCGTCCCGGCCGGGTGCTGAGCGCCGAGTTCGTCAACGCAGGCAAATCCTTCCAAGCCATGTGGGTCCAGGAGCCTCTGGCGGGCAGCGCGACCGCCGCCACTCACACTGGAAGTAAGGGCGGCTACTACAACCTGGCGGGTGAGAGCCTGCGCCGGGCGTTTTTGACCTCGCCGATGGCGTTCTCTCGGGTAACCAGCGGATTTTCCATGCGCTTTCACCCGATTCTGCAAACTTGGCGCGCCCATTTGGGTGTGGACTACGGTGCAAGCACCGGCACACCGGTGCGCACGGTGGGTGATGGTGTGATCGAATTTGCCGGGGTGCAGAACGGCTACGGCAACGTGGTGATGGTCAAGCACAACGGTGGTAACTCCACGCTTTACGCCCACCTGAGCAAAATCAATGTCCGGCCCGGACAACGGGTGCAGCAAGGTGAAAACGTAGGCTTAGTGGGTGCGACCGGCTGGGCCACAGGTCCGCATTTGCATTTTGAGTTCCGCGTCAATGGCGTCCACAAAGACCCGTTGACGCTGGCCCGTAGCCATGCTGCTGTGCCTTTGGCTGCCGCCTACAAGCCTTTGTTTGACCAATCGGCCCAGTTGGTGCGTGCCCAGCTGAGCGCGGCAGCACAGATTCAAGCTGCCAACGTGCAATAAATGCCCGCGCAGGTGCCAGCGCCCGCGCTATTTATCGGACTCATGTCGGGCACGTCTACCGACGGCGTGGACGGTGTATTGGCAGATCTGAGCGCTGCCGATGGCAAGTCGCCCAAAATTCTGGCCAATGCAAGCCGTAGCTTCGACCCTGCGCTGCGCGCCGAGCTGCTTGCGCTGAATACCCCTGGCGACAACGAACTGCATCGATGCGCTTTGGCGGCCAACGCGCTGGTGCGCTGCTATGCGGAAGTGGTGGCTGACTTGCTGGAGCAGACCGGACTGTCGGCCGCGCAGGTTCGCGCCGTCGGCGCCCACGGCCAGACGGTGCGCCACCGCCCCCAGGAATTTGACGCCACGGGCTACACCATGCAAATCAACCAGCCCGCCTTGTTGGCAGAGTTGTGCGGTATCGACGTGGTGGCTGACTTTCGCAGCCGCGATGTGGCCGCTGGAGGTCAGGGCGCGCCGCTGGTGCCGCCTTTTCACCGGGCCGTTTTCGGTCACCGTGCGCAGAACAGAGCTGTGTTGAACATTGGCGGCATTTCCAATGTCACGTTGTTGCCCGCAAGCGACCATGCTGAGCCTCCCGTTCTCGTTGGCTTCGACGGTGGGCCTGGTAATGCACTGATGGATGCCTGGTGCCAGCTGCACACCGGCGCTCCTTTTGATGACCGCGGCCACTGGGCTGCCCAGGGCCAGGTGAACCCCCACCTGCTGGCTGCCTTACAAAACGAAACTTTTTTCACTAAAGCGCCGCCCAAGAGCACCGGCAGGGATTTATTCAACATGCCGTGGCTGCGCCTGAAGCTACAGGGCTTCGAAGATATAGCAGCGCAGGATGTACAGGCCACGCTGACAGAGCTCACTGCCTGGGCTTGTGTGCAGACGTTGCGGTGGGCAAACCCCGGCCCCGAGCTATTGCTGGTCTGTGGTGGGGGAGCGTTAAACGACTACCTGATGCAGCGCGTGCAGCTGATGCTAGGCAACGCACGCGCGTGCAGCACCTCAGAATATGGCATCGATCCCATGCATGTCGAAGCCTTGGCGTTTGCCTGGCTGGCGCAACAAACCGTCACGCGACAAGCGGCCAGCGTACCAAGCGTTACGGGCGCACTGGGCGCCCGTATCTTAGGAGCCGTTTACCCGGCTTAAAGAGAGGTTTGGTTCAAACAGAGAAGGACGAGCCGCACCCGCAAGTCGTGGTGGCGTTGGGATTTTTGATCACAAACTGCGCACCCTGCAGATCTTCTTTGTAATCGATTTCCGCGCCCAGTAGATACTGGTAACTCATGGCATCAATCAAGAGCGACACGCCATTTTTGGTCATGGTGGTGTCGTCTTCGTTGGTGATTTCATCGAAAGTGAAGCCGTACTGGAAGCCGGAGCAGCCACCGCCTTGCACAAAAACACGCAGTTTCAGGTCGTTATTGCCCTCTTCGGCAATCAAATCTGCCACTTTGGCCGCTGCGCTGTCGGTAAACAGAATCGGGGCGGGCATTTCCATGGGCATGGCTTCAGCAATAGCGCTCATACAGTCGTTCCGAAAAAATGAAAGATGCCTTAATAGTACAGTGAATCGCTCGGAATTAAAGTTCGTCCGGCATTACCGCTGTTGCCAGTGCGGGCATTGGCGCGTCGCCCAAGATAGGGCTTAAGCGCCCGGCAATCAGCGCACCCTGGTGCATTTCAAGCGCTCCGTACTCGACATCGCCTTCAATGCGGGCATTGGGCTGCAGCTCAAGCATCATGCGGGCAGACACCGGCCCTTTGATGGTTCCGTTGATGATGATGTGGTCGGCACTAACTCCGCCGGTAATCACCGCAGATTCTGCGATCACCAAAATACTGGGGTTGCTGTCTACCGGGCGGATGTTGCCCGTGATAGAACATTCCACGCGCATGCCTTCGGCAAAGTAAATGTCACCCACCACCCGGGCACCCTGGGCGACCAGGCTTTTTAGGGGGGGCTGCTTTTTTTTGTTGAACATACAAATCCTCCGAGCGTCGGATGTTAACCCTCCCACCGGCCCTCAGAGTTTGATGGTCTGGTTGGCGCGCAATACAGTGCCTTCAAACACCTTGGCCGACATGGCCTTTACGCTCACCTGGGCGGGCACCTCAAACACACCTTCCAAACGCCCGTACTGCTGCACCTTGAGAGGCACACTGATTCCAGAGCCCGGGCTGCTCCAAGGCTTACCGGCCATCGTTCCGTTAAAGCTGATCTCCAGATGACCCGTCAGCGCAGGCGCATTTTTCTTGCTTTGAATGACGAGCACCTGCCAGCGAATCTTCCCGTCAGAAAGCCCTTCAGCCTGCATGC
This sequence comes from uncultured beta proteobacterium, assembly GCA_903914985.1. GTDB lineage: Bacteria > Pseudomonadota > Gammaproteobacteria > Burkholderiales > Burkholderiaceae_C > Allorhodoferax. The sequence goes on from CAIWRE010000239.1 coordinate 3,036, forward strand.
CCCGTATGACCACTGCTTCGGTGGCCGAGGCGGGAATCAGCTTTTCAAAGAATCCCAAGTCGTCGCGCAGCCTGCGGTTGTCATCGTCCAGCTGCTTGACTTGCGCAGCCAAACGCTCGCTCGACGCTTTTTCAGCAGCGACCAGGGCACCTGCTGTGTTGGCGATGGATTGCGCCTGGTTGCGCTGCTCGATGGCGGCATCCATGTCGACTTGCAGGGTTTTGACCTTTTCGCGCAGCTGCAGCAACTCGGTCTGGCTGCCGTTCTCCA
>CAIWRE010000240.1 GCA_903914985.1 uncultured beta proteobacterium
AGCGCGCAAGTCTTCGTCGCGGAAGCACTTGGTGATTTGGTAGTAACGGTCGTAGCCCGCCACCATCAACAACTGTTTGAACAACTGGGGCGACTGAGGCAGCGCAAAGAACTGACCGTCGTGCACGCGGCTGGGCACCAGGTAGTCACGCGCGCCTTCGGGCGTGCTCTTGGTGAGCATGGGGGTTTCGATGTCGACAAACCCATTCGCGTCCAGGAACTTGCGCACTTCCATGGACACGCGGTAGCGCAGCATCAGGTTGTTTTGCATGTACGGGCGGCGCAGGTCCAGTACCCGGTGTGTCAGGCGTGTCGTTTCAGACAGATTGTCTTCGTCGATCTGGAACGGCGGGGTGACAGACGGGTTGAGCACGATGAGCTCGTGGCACAGCACTTCGATCTTGCCGCTCTTGAGGTTGTCGTTGGCCGTGCCTTCGGGGCGCGCACGCACCAGACCTATGATCTGCACGCAGTACTCGTTGCGCAGACCCTCGGCGGCTTTGAACATCTCGGCGCGGTCCGGGTCGCACACGACTTGCACATAGCCCTCACGGTCGCGCACGTCAACGAAAATCACGCCACCATGGTCGCGGCGGCGGTTCACCCAGCCGCACAAAGAAACGGTTTGACCCATCAGGGCTTCGGTCACAAGACCGCAATAGTGGGAGCGCATGGCCATAGCGTGCTTTCAGTGCCCTCAACGGGCATACAGGGAGTAAAAATTCAGGACTTCGGGGGAATGGCAGCCTTGACTGCCGGGTGCACAGTCGGGGACACCGCACCCATAGAGATCACATAGGTCAGCGCCTCATCAACGCTCATGTTGAGCTCAATCACTTCGGAGCGGGGCAACAACAAAAAGTAACCGCCCGTAGGGTTGGGCGTGGTGGGCACGTACACGCTGATCAGGTCGCCCGGCAAATGCTGCGCCACCTCGCCATCGGGTACGCCGGTTTGGAAGGCAATCGTCCAGCTTCCCTGGCGGGGAAACTGCACCAGCAAGGCGGTTCGAAACGCGTTGCCGTTGCTGGAAAACAAGGTGTCGGACACCTTTTTCACACTGTTGTAAATCGACTTGACAACAGGAATGTGGGTAAACAAATGGTTCCACTGCTTGAGCCACCAGCGCCCTGCTACGTTGGACACCAAGGCGCCGGTCACCAGCATGAAGCCCAGCACCAGCACCACGCCCAGACCGGGAATATGGCGCAAGCGCTCGAGGGATGCCGCTCCAGCGTCGGACGACACCGCGGCCAGCGCCGACAAAAAGTTGCCGAACAAACCATCGAGCACGCTGGTCATCCACAGCAACACCCAGATGGTGATGGCCAAAGGCAGCCAAACCATCAGGCCGGTGAGCAGGTATTTCTTAAAGGGCACGACTGTCCTTGGCGGGGGCGATGGGTTCATCCCGCAGAAGCGGCGGGAGCGCTGCTTGACGAGGCTGAGGCAGGCGCTGCCGCTGCAGCCGCTGGTGCGGCCGCAGGCGTGGTGGTGTCGGCAGGGGCCGAGGCGTCGGAAGCTGCGCCCACGGCAGGAGCAGCGCCGGTGGGTGGCGCGTTTTTGTCACCCCGAAAGTCGGTCACATACCAGCCGGAGCCTTTGAGCTGAAAACCTGCGGCGGTCACCTGTTTTTTGAAGTCGGCTTTTCCGCAGCTCGGACAATCGGTGAGCGCGTCGTCAGACATCTTTTGGAGCACGTCCTTGGCAAATCCGCAAGCGTCGCATTTGTAGGCGTAAATCGGCATGGCGTGGGGGCTTCTAACAGTCGGGTAGCAAAGCCTTTGATTATAAGTTGCCAGCCCTTAGAGGTGCAGGCGCCCGACAATCTGCATGGTGAAAGAGCCCAGCGCAAACCCGGCCAGTACAAATACCAGGGCCCGCAAAAACCGCCGGGTACGCCGCTGCTCATGGACCATTTGTTCCAACAGGCGGTGGGTCTTGGGGTCACTGCCACCCTGCTGCAGGTAGGTGTGCAGCATCAAGGGCAGTTCCGGCAATATCTTGGCGTAACGTGGCGCCTGGGCCTTGAGCTCAGCCCACAGGCGCTGCGGCCCCACCTGCTGGAGCATCCACTGCTCCAAAAACGGTTTGGCCGTCGCCCAAAGATCCAGGTCCGGATCCAGATCGCGGCCCAAACCTTCGACATTGAGCAGGGTTTTTTGTAACAACACCAGCTGCGGCTGAATTTCCACGTGGAAGCGCCGCGAGGTCTGAAACAGGCGCATCAGCACCAAGCCGAGCGAAATTTCTTTCAAGGGCCGGTCAAAGTAGGGTTCGCACACGGCGCGCACCGCTGCTTCGAGCTCATCCACCCGTGTGGCAGCGGGCACCCAGCCTGATTCGATGTGCAACTCGGCCACGCGCTTGTAGTCGCGGCGGAAGAAAGCCACAAAGTTTTGCGCCAGGTACTCTTTGTCCACTTCGGTGAGCGTGCCCACAATGCCGAAATCCAGGGAGATGTAGCGGCCAAAGGTTTGGGGATCCAGACTCACCTGGATATTGCCGGGGTGCATGTCGGCATGGAAAAAACCGTCGCGGAACACCTGGGTGAAAAACAGTGAAACGCCGTCACGCGCCAATTTTTGGATGTCCACCCCCGCATCGCGCAGGCGCTGCACCTGGCTGATGGGCACGCCGTGCATGCGCTCCATCACCAGCACGTTGGTGGTGCAGTGATCCCACAGCATTTCCGGAATGAGCACCAGGTCGAGCCCCGCCATATTGCGGCGCAGCTGGGCGGCACTCGAGGCTTCACGAATGAGATCGAGCTCGTCGTGCAGATATTTGTCAAACTCCGCCACCACCTCACGCGGCCTGAGGCGCCGCCCGTCGGCCGACAGGCTGCCCACCATGTCGGCCATCAGGTGCATGAGCCCCAGATCTTTGTCGATGGCGCTCAGCATGCCCGGACGCAGCACTTTGACCGCCACCTCCCGTTCGCGCCCCTGGCGGTCCCGCAGCACCGCAAAGTGCACCTGTGCAATCGAGGCGCTGGCCACCGGTGTGTGTTCGAACGAAACAAAGATTTCTGACAGCGGCTTGCCCAGCGCCTGCTCGATTGCGGCCACAGCCACCTCCGAGGGGAAAGGCGGCACGCGGTCCTGCAGTTTGGCGAGTTCATGGGCGATGTCCGGTGCCAGCAGGTCACGCCGGGTGGACAGCACCTGCCCGAGCTTCACAAAAATGGGGCCCAGGTCTTCCAGGGCCTGGCGCAAGCGCTCACCGCGTGGTGCGTCTATCCGGCGCCCCAGAGCCAGCGCGCGGCCCAATCGCTGCAAGCCTGGACTGGGCAAACTTTGCAGCAACAACACGTCCAGCCCATAGCGCCAGACAACGCGCAAAATCGCCCAACCGCGACCGATGCGGCTCATGGTGCGCCTTCGCTCTGTGGTGCGGAGTTCGCAGCACTGCGGCCACGGGCTACAAATTGGCTGAGCGCAGCAGCTATTTTGCGGGTGCCATCGACCAGCAAGTGCGCAGGCACATCGCCCACGATGCGGGCCAGGTCCGCCTCCACATCCCAGCGCACATGGTCACTGAGCCAGTTCACATCGGCGGCCAGTTGCACATCGCCTTCGATGCGAACGGCCGGTTTATCGCCTGCCACCCAGCCTTGCACCAGCGCCACGGGCGATGTCTCGGTGAGCGTGAGTACCAGGTCGGGGCTGGCGCTACTACCTGCCAGGTCCAACAGCCCAGCGGGCGTGAACATCACTTTGAAGCTGTACGCCTGCCACTGCACCAGCATGCTGCGGCCTTTTTGGCGTGCCAAACGCTCGGTGGCCCGGGGCTCTTGCATCAGAACATGGTTGAGCAGCAGGATGATGCGTCGCTGCGTTTCTTCGACCGCCCAGTCGGGTGGGGTGAACGGGAGCTTGAAGTCCTGGAAAAAGGATTCGAGCATAGAAAAAGGGGACTGTGTGGCCATAGTCCCCCATTATTCCCCAAGGGGCATCCGCCCTGTTATTGCAAGGCCTGAACCCCTGCGACCAACCAGCCGCCACCGTTTTTGCCTTTGGTCATGTTCCAGACCTCGCGAAACGGTGCAGGGGCGGAAGCAGCATCTTCCCGAATCATGCCGGTGTACTCCACGCTGGCCATGTATTCGTCGGGCAACTCTTCAATACCCAGCAAGCTGGCATTCAATGCCAGCACCTCGGTGTGATTGGGTTGGGAACCGATGTGGGACTCGCGCTCGTTCAACTGGGTGCGGATTTCCATCAGCATGCCGTCGGTCATCATGGCGCGCAGACTGCTAATGTCGGCGGTGTCCCACGCCGCCTGCAGGGTGATGAAGTTGGCTTTGGCGGCGCGCAAGAATCCGTCGGTATCAAAGCCGGCAGGCACGCCCCAGGCGGCAGAACCCAGCAAGGCCGAACCAATAACCGGACTGGTGACCGCCGTTTGCCCGGTGGTGCCGCTGTACTGCGTCGCGTTTTGCTCCCAAGGTCGGGCAGACGCATCGTTGCCCACATTTTCAGGACGGTAAGGACGCGGCTGCACTCCTGCCATTGAGCCGGCACCCTGATATGAAAAAGGACTTTGCGAGGCCTGGCGGCGACGCATCAAAGCCCCAATCAGAAAAACCGCACCCATAGCCAGCAAGGCAAACATCAAGAACTGTCCCATGCCCTCACCCATGCCCATGGAATGTGCCAGCCATGCCAAGCCCAAGCCCGCCGCCAAGCCACCGAGCATGCCGCCCCAGCGGCTGCGCTGTGGCGCCGGTTGTGGCGCAGCCACCGGTGCGGGCGCCGGACGCGGAGCAACATTGCCTGCTCCCTGCGAGGGGGCGTTGGGTGCAGCCTCACGCTGCGTGACGTGATTTGATTGTTTGCCGATAGAACGGCCACCGCCGAGACGCGCCGCTTCTGCATTCATGCCGACCACCAGCAAAGTGGCCGCCAACAACAAGGACCAGCTTTTCATATTCATCACTCCAAAGGTACAGCGCAAACGCGCGCTAGCACTTGATTCCAACATGCAACGCCGCAATGCCAGCGGTGAGGTTGTGGAAGTCCACATGGCCGAAACCCCCTTTGTGCATCATGGCCTTTAGCTCTTTCTGGCCCGGGTGCATGCGAATCGATTCCGCCAGGTAGCGGTAACTGGCGTCGTCACCGGCCACCAGCTTGCCCAAACGGGGCAGGACTTTGAAGGAATACCAGTCGTACAACTTCTCGAGAGGCGGCGCCACCTTGGAAAATTCAAGCACCAGCAGCTTGCCGCCGGGCTTGAGCACGCGGCACATCTCGGACAACGCCACGTCTTTGTGTGTCATGTTGCGCAGGCCAAAGGCCACACTCACCAAATCAAAATGCCCATCGGCAAACGGTAGCTTTTCGGCGTCGCACACCACGGTGGGCAGCAGAACGCCGAGATCGATCAAGCGATTGCGACCGGTGCTGAGCATCGCTTCATTGATATCGGTGTGCACCACCTCGCCGGTTTTGCCCACCTTCTTGGAAAAGGCCAAGGCCAAATCGCCGGTGCCGCCTGCAATGTCCAGAGCTCTTTGTCCTTCTTGGAGGTCGGCCACCATCAAGGTGTAGGCCTTCCAGGCCCGGTGCAGACCGCCGGACATGAGGTCGTTCATCAGGTCGTACTTGGGTGCGACCGAATCAAACACGCCACGCACATGGCGCGCTTTTTCTGTCTCATCGACCGACTGGAATCCGAAATGGGTTTTGCTCATAGCGTGCTACTTCAAAAATTGAGAGTTCAGTGGCTGGCGCAGCCCTGGCCCGCCGGTTCGGGCATAGGGCCATCGCGGTCGCGGCCTGCCGCTTGCAGGCGTTGTTCGTATTGTTGCCACAACGACTCTTGCTGGGAACCCAAAAAATACAAATAGTCCCAAGAGAAGATACCGCTGTTGTGCCCGTCCGAGAAGGTAGGCTGCACTGCGTAATTGCCTATGGGCTCCAGCACGGTCAGCTCCACCAGGCGTTTGCCGGTTTGCAGTACCTCCTGGCCCGCGCCATGTCCCTGCACTTCCGCAGAGGGCGAATACACCCGCATCAACTCAAACGGAATGCGAAAGCT
>CAIWRE010000241.1 GCA_903914985.1 uncultured beta proteobacterium
CTCAGCGACTGCACGCGGGGATGTGCCGCAATGGCAAAAGCCTGCTGGACGGCCGCAGGCGACTCGATCAGCACATGCAGGGGCACAAGGGTGTCGCCGGCAGCTGCGTCTATCGCCTCAATGGCCTGGTCCACGTCCTCGACCGATTCCACTTTGGGCACCATCACGTAGCTCAGCGCCTTGGCAGCGCCGCCCACGATGATGGCCACATCGGACTCGAAATAAACGTGGTCCACAGAGTGCACACGCGCACCGATACGGGCATGGGGCGTGGAACTGGCCTTCGTTGGCGCGCAAGCGTGAGCGCTGAGAAGCTCGCAGACGCGTTGGGCCTGTTCCACTTCGCCGCCCGCAGGCGCGCCGTCCTCACAGTCCAGTGTGACATCCATCACGCAGGCACCGAATTCCTCCAGGAGCTCCGCCTGCAGGTCCAGGCTTTTTTGCATGCGCTTGGGCGCACCACTGTAGTGGTCCACCACCGGCAACACTCCGGTGCGCGCCTGGGCACCTAAAAGAATGTTGCGGGGGTGTTGCATTTCGCGCAGCTTGCCTAAGCCGCACCGCAATGGTGCAGCCTTGGCAACAAGATCAGAGCAGGTGGGCTACGCCGGCTTGCTCGTCTTGCAATTCTTTGAGCGTTTTGTTGATGCATTCCTGGCTGAATGCGTCAACCGGCAAACCTTCGACGACCTTGTATTCGCCGCCTTCGCAGGTCACTGCGAATCCAAACATGGTGTCTTTGGGAATGCCGTACTGACCGTCCGAAGGCACGCCCATGGTGACCCACTTGCCATTGGTGCCCAGGGCCCAGTCGCGCATGTGGTCAATGGCGGCATTGGCAGCCGAGGCAGCGGACGACACGCCGCGGGCAGCGATGATGGCTGCACCGCGCTTGCCGACGGTGGGCAAGAAAGTGTTGGCGTTCCAGTCGTGGTCGTTGATCATGTCCTTGACGCTGGCACCGTGGACGGTGGCAAAGCGGTAATCGGCGTACATGGTGGGCGAATGGTTGCCCCAGACCGCCAGTTTTTCAATGTCAGCCACGGCCTTACCGGTCTTGGAGCTGAGTTGGCTCAAGGCGCGGTTGTGGTCCAGACGCAGCATGGCGGTGAAGTTCTTGCGTGGCAGGTCGGGCGCGCTCTTCATGGCGATGTAGGCATTGGTGTTGGCGGGGTTGCCCACCACCAGCACGCGCACGTCACGGCTGGCCACTGCGTTCAGGGCTTTGCCTTGGGCGGTAAAGATTTCTGCGTTGACTGCGAGCAATTCAGCGCGCTCCATGCCGGGGCCGCGGGGGCGCGAACCGATCAGCAAGGCGTAGTCCACGTCTTTGAACGCGGTCATGGGGTCGCTGTGCGCTTCCATGCCGACCAGCAAGGGGAAGGCGCAATCTTGCAATTCCATCATCACGCCTTGCAAAGCCTGCTGGGGTTTTTCAAAGGGAACTTCGAGCAAGCTCAGGACGACGGGCTGGTCTTTGCCCAGCATTTCGCCGGAGGCGATGCGAAACAAAATGGCGTAACCGATTTGGCCTGCTGCGCCGGTAACGGCAACGCGGACGGGCTTCTTGCTCATAGAAAAACTCCAGGAAGTGTTGTGAAAGCGTGGACTGCCGGCGCCAAACCCTGAGGGCCCATGGCTGCGCAGAATGGCTAAGAGTTTACCCTTATTTCTTTGCCAAAGTCAACTTGTCTTATGTCTTATATAAGATATGATTACCCGCTGATTGATACTGACTTTGCGCTGACAAAACAACCCCACTTTATGGCCGCCACGCACACCTTGGTTAGCGACTCCGCCACCCCGTCCGTGACGCAGGAGTCCGCGCTTTCCTCGTCGCCCCCATCGGCGGCGACGCCCGCTTTCAGTCCGCTGTATCAGCAAATCAAAGCCTTGCTCCTGCAAAGCCTGGAGGCCGGAGAATGGAAATCCGGTGCTGCGATTCCCAGCGAGCAGGAGTTGGCTGCGCGCTTCAAGGTTAGCCAAGGCACGGTGCGCAAGGCCATCGACGAACTCTCCATTGACAACCTGCTGGTGCGCCGCCAGGGCAAAGGAACCTTCGTGGCGACGCATGCCGAACGCCAGGTGCAGTACCGCTTTCTCAAATTGGTTCCTGACGAAGGCGACGCTACCAGCGAAGGCCCGGCGCAACGCCAAATCATCGACTGCAAACGTGCTCGCGCCTCGGCTGACGTGGCCCGCGCTTTGGGCCTGCGCCAGGGGGATCCTGTCCTGCAAGTGCGGCGTGTGCTCGCCTTGGGTGGTGAACCCACCATTTTGGAAGACATCTGGCTGCCAGGAACCTCGTTCAAAGGCCTGACTGCCGAGCGGCTGCGCAATGACAACGGCCCGATGTACGCCCTCTTTGAGAGCGAATTCGGCGTTCGCATGGTGCGCGCAGAAGAAAAAATCCGCGCGGTGCTGCCTGATGCCACGCAGGTGGAGCTGCTCGGTGTCGCCTCAGGTACACCGCTGCTACGGGTAGACCGCATTTCTTTCACCTACAACGACGCCCCCATGGAAATGCGCCAGTGCCTGTACCGCACGGACAAACACCACTACCGCAATGAACTCCACTGATATTTCGACTTTACAAACGCGGGGGCTGCAAGGCGTCCGTCAGATTGGTGCAGTGCAATAGAATTTGTGTTGCACCCAGCCAGAGTTACTCACCGGTTACCTCCAAAGAAAGCACCCGCCATGTCTGCGCCCTCCCCCAGCACTCGCCCCAAACGGCCTGAATTTCGCAACATCAATGCGCTGACAGACCTGCCGACCTACCGCCTCCCCGCGGCGGGCATCGTCTCCATCCTGCACCGCGTCAGCGGCGCGCTGATGTTCTTGCTGATGCCCTTCATCATTTGGATGTTTGACACTTCGATCTCATCGGAAATTTCCTTCGCCCGGTTCACTGCTGTGTTCAACATCGGCGCTGGCGTGGTACCGGGCTGGTTCGTCAAGCTGGTGGCCCTGGCTCTCATTTGGGCGTTTTTACATCACTTCATCGCGGGATTGCGCCACCTGTGGATGGACGCTCGCCACGCCGTGAGCAAAGAATTTGGCAAGTCCTCGGCCGTATTCACATTGGCAGTGAGCGTCGGACTGACTGTGGCGCTCGGCGCCAAGCTGTTCGGCCTGTACTAAGCCCCGGCAATCTTCGATTTTTCGACTTCTACTTACCGAAAGAAACTCACCATGGCAGTTAATTACGGCTCCAAACGCATCGTAGTGGGCGCCCACTACGGGCTGCGCGACTGGCTGGCGCAGCGCGTGACCGCGGCGCTGATGGCTATTTTTACTTTGGTCGTTTTAGCCCAGCTGATTTTCTCCAGAGGGCCCATCGGCTACGACAAGTGGGCTGGCATTTTTTCGGGTCAGTGCATGAAGGCGCTGACCTTTGCCATCATCCTGGCCCTGCTCTACCACGTGTGGGTTGGCATGCGCGACATCTGGATGGACTACATCAAGCCTGTGGGCCTCCGCTTGTCGTTGCAAGTTTTCTCCATCGTCTGGCTGGTCGCCTGTGGCGGCTGGGCTGTTCAGGTTTTGTGGCGCGTCTAAGTGCCGTCCTTTCGAGATACCTCATCCATGTCCTATCCTGTATCCAAGCGTAAATTCGACGTCGTCATCGTGGGAGCGGGCGGCTCCGGCATGCGCGCATCCCTGCAACTGGCACGCGCCGGCCTGAATGTGGCCGTTCTATCCAAAGTATTCCCCACCCGATCGCACACCGTCGCCGCCCAAGGTGGCATTGGCGCGTCGCTGGGCAATATGAACGAGGACAACTGGCACTACCACTTCTACGACACCGTCAAGGGGTCTGACTGGCTGGGCGACCAGGACGCCATTGAGTTCATGTGCCGCGAAGCACCCAAGGTCGTGTACGACCTCGAGCACATGGGCATGCCTTTTGACCGCAACCCCGACGGCACGATTTACCAGCGCCCCTTTGGCGGACACACGGCCAACTACGGTGAAAAAGCGGTCGAGCGCGCCTGCGCCGCGGCCGACCGCACGGGCCACGCCATGCTGCACACGCTCTACCCACAAAACGTTCAAGCCAAAACCAGTTTCTTTGTAGAGTGGTTGGCCATGGATTTGGTGCGCGATGCCGATGGCGATGTGGTCGGAGTCACCGCGATTGAAATGGAAACGGGCGACGTTCACATTTTGGAAGCCAAAACCACCTTGCTCGCTACCGGTGGCGCTGGGCGCATCTTTGCCGCATCGACCAATGCCTTCATCAACACGGGTGACGGCTTGGGTATGGCTGCTCGCGCTGGTATTCCTTTGGAAGACATGGAGTTTTGGCAATTTCACCCCACAGGGGTTGCGGGCGCGGGTGTCTTGCTGACTGAAGGTTGCCGTGGTGAAGGCGCTATTTTGCGCAATTCCAACGGCGAGCGCTTCATGGAGCGTTACGCTCCTGCCTACAAAGATTTGGCTCCCCGCGATTACGTGTCGCGCTGCATGGACCAAGAGATCAAAGAA
>CAIWRE010000242.1 GCA_903914985.1 uncultured beta proteobacterium
AAGCATGAACACCACGGGCTGGGGCGATGTTGAAACCTGGGCGATCAGGGCATCGGTCAGCACCTCCCAGCCACGGCCTTGGTGGCTGTTGGCCTGGCCTTCTTCCACGGTGAGGCAGGAATTCAGCAGCAGTACGCCGCTACTCGCCCAGGACAGCAAACTCCCGCCGGGGTGAGGCATGGCGGGAAAGGCAAGGCCCAGGTCACGCTGCATTTCTTTGAACACATTGCGCAAAGAGGGCGGCAATGGCTGACCAGGCGCCACCGAAAACGCCAAACCTTCGGCCTGGCCGCGTCCGTGGTACGGGTCCTGACCCAGAATCACCACCCGCACCGACTCGGGCGGCGTGCATTCCAAGGCCTTAAGCGGCTGGGGCGGAAATATCACGGCCCCAGCCTCCAGGCGTTGCTGCAAGAACGTCCGCAAACCCCGGCCGGCTTGGGAATGAAAAAACCCATTCACCACCGGCCGCCAGCCCCGAGCCACAGGCCAGGCGGACGGGTCGGCCGCCTGCAATTGGCTCGCGGCAAGCTCCTCGGGGAACAGCGTCACCGCCTTAACCGAACAACTGCGCCAGTGCCTGGCCGGGTTCGTCAGCGCGCATAAAAGCTTCGCCCACCAGAAATGCATTCACACCGGCCGCGCCCATGCGCAGCACGTCGTCACGCGTCTGGATACCGCTCTCCGTCACCACGATGCGGTCTGCCCCGACCAGCGAACGCAGCGACAGGGTTGTGTCCAAGGACACCTCAAAGGTTTTGAGATTGCGGTTGTTGATGCCAATCAGCGGGGTTTTGAGCTTCAGCGCACGCTCCAACTCGACCTGATCGTGCACTTCGACCAAAACGGCCATGTCCAGCCCGTGCGCGATCGCCTCGAAGTCCCGCATTTGCGCGTCGTCCAGGCACGCGGCAATCAGCAAGACGGCATCCGCACCCATGGCGCGGGACTCGTAAATTTGGTACGCGTCCACCATGAAGTCTTTGCGCAATACCGGCAACTGGCACGATGCGCGCGCCTGCTTAAGGTAATCCACGCTTCCCTGGAAAAACTGCACATCGGTGAGCACAGACAGGCAGGCTGCACCAAACTCTGCGTAGCTTTGCGCGATATCAGCTGGAATAAAGTCGGCACGCAACACGCCTTTGGAGGGGCTGGCTTTTTTCACCTCGGCAATGACGGCGGGCAAACCGGCAGTAATTTTGGCGCGCATGGCGCCCACAAAGTCGCGGGTCAGGATGCGCGACTCGGCGTCGGCCCGAACCACGTCCAGGGGCTTGCGCTTTTGCGAAGCGGCCACCTCCTGGTGCTTGACGGCCACGATTTTGTCCAGAATGTCACTCATGTTTTAGGTACTCAAAAAACGAAACAGGGAAAGTCCGGCGTGCTCAGGCCGCCAGGGATTTGGACAGCTCTACCAGTGCCAGCATCTTGGCTTTAGCGGCTCCGGACTCAATGGCAGCGCGGGCCAAGGCCAGGCCGTCGGCCATGGTCGGTGCCACGTTGGCGGCATACAGGGCCACACCTGCGTTCAGGGCCACGATGTCTTTGGCGGGGCCGCTGTGGTTGTCCAGCACGCTGCGCAGCATGGCCATGGACTCTTGTGCGGTTTCCACTTTGAAGGCGCGGTTGCTGGTCATGGTCAGGCCAAAGTCTTCGGGGTGAATTTCGTATTCGGTGATCTCGCCGTTTTTCAGCTCGCCCA
>CAIWRE010000243.1 GCA_903914985.1 uncultured beta proteobacterium
AACCCGCCGATCGACCCGATCCGCGAGGCGATTGTGATGAGCCTGGTGTCCTTTGTGGGTCCCAAGCCCAATCTGCTGGACATCAACCAGGTCAACCCACCCATGCGCCTGGAAGTGGCGCAACCCGTGCTCAACGTTGCCGACATGGCCAAGCTGCGCAATATCGCGCGCCACACCAACGGCAAATTCCGCAGTTACACGCTGGACATTACCTATCCGCTGGCCTGGGGTCATGAGGGCGTGGAGGCGAAATTGGCGTCTTTGTGCGCCGAGGCGGTGGACGCCATCAAGGGTGGCAACAACATTCTGATCATCAGCGACCGCGCCATGAACGCGCAGCAGATTGCGATACCCGCGCTGCTGGCCTTGTCCGCGATCCACCAGCATCTGGTGCTGGAGGGCCTGCGCACCACCGCCGGCCTGGTGGTGGAAACCGGTACGGCCCGCGAAGTGCACCACTTTGCCGTGCTGGCGGGCTATGGCGCGGAAGCCGTGCACCCCTACCTCGCGATGGAAACCTTGGCGTCCATGAGCGAAGGCTTGCCGGGTGCGCTCAGCGCAGACAAAGCGATTTACAACTATGTGAAGGCGGTGGGCAAGGGCCTGTCCAAGATCATGTCCAAGATGGGTGTGAGCACCTACATGAGCTACTGCGGAGCTCAGCTGTTCGAGGCCATCGGCCTGTCCAGCGACACCGTGGCCAAGTACTTCACCGGCACACCCAGCCGTGTTGAAGGCATCGGCGTTTTTGAGATCGCCGAAGAAGCCATCCGCACCCACAAAGCAGCCTTTGGTGCGGACCCTGTACTCGCCCACGCACTGGACGCCGGTGGTGAATACGCGTGGCGCGCGCGTGGCGAAGAGCACATGTGGACGCCTGATGCGATTGCCAAGTTGCAGCACAGCACGCGCTCCAACAACTGGAACACCTACAAGGAATACGCCGAACTCATCAACGACCAGAGCCGCCGTCACCTGACGCTGCGCGGCCTGTTCGAATTCAAGATTGATCCGGCCAAAGCGATTCCGGTGGACGAAGTCGAACCTGCCAAAGAAATCGTCAAACGGTTTGCTACGGGCGCGATGTCGCTGGGCTCCATTTCCACGGAAGCCCACGCCACACTGGCCATTGCCATGAACCGCATTGGCGGCAAGAGCAACACCGGCGAAGGCGGTGAGGATCCCTTGCGCTACCGCAACGAACTCAAAGGCATTCCGATCACCCAAGGCCAGACCATGTCAGACCTCTTGGGTAAAGAGATTTTTGAGGTGGACTATGCCTTGGACGCCGGTGACTCCATGCGCTCCAAGATCAAGCAAGTCGCCTCAGGCCGCTTTGGTGTGACGGCTGAGTATCTCAGCAGCGCAGACCAGATTCAGATCAAGATGGCCCAAGGCGCCAAGCCCGGCGAGGGTGGTCAGTTGCCGGGCAGCAAGGTGTCCGACTACATCGGTCGCCTGCGCCACTCTGTGCCCGGTGTGGGTTTGATTTCGCCTCCGCCGCACCACGACATTTATTCGATTGAAGATCTGGCTCAGCTCATCCACGACTTGAAGAACGTAGCGCCGCATTCCGACATCAGCGTGAAGCTGGTATCCGAGATCGGTGTGGGCACGATTGCTGCGGGCGTGGCCAAGTGCAAGGCTGACCATGTGGTGATCGCCGGCCATGACGGCGGCACCGGTGCATCACCCTGGTCGTCCATCAAGCATGCGGGCAGCCCCTGGGAAATCGGCCTGGCTGAAACCCAACAACCCCTGGTGCTCAACCGCTTGCGCAGCCGTATCC
>CAIWRE010000244.1 GCA_903914985.1 uncultured beta proteobacterium
AATGCGCCAAAAAATGCGCCAGAACCCCGCGCCATCAATACGCGCGGCATTCACCAGTTCACGCGGAATGGCCGCGTAGTAATTGCGGAAGAACAAGGTGGTGCCCGCCAGTCCCGCGATGCAATGCACCAGCACCAAGCCTGTCAGGGAACTCGACAGCCCCAGAAAACCCAGCACCTGGCTCATAGGCAAAAGAACCACCTGAAACGGCATGAACACACCAAACAGCATGAAGCCGAACAAGAGCTCGCTGCCTTTGAACTTCCACATGCTGAGCACGTAGCCGTTCACGGCACCCCAGGCGGTGGAAATCAGCACTGCAGGCACCGCCATCACCACCGAGTTGACGAAATAGGGCTTGAGGCCCCGGCAGTCCACACCGGTGCAGGCACTGTCCCAGGCCAGGCGCCAACTGTCCAGGTTCAACGAGGTGGGCAGGCTCAGCAGATTGCCGGCCCGGATTTGCGCTGCGTCCTTGAAAGACGTGGCCAGCATCACATACAGCGGCGCCAGAAAAAAGCAGGCTGCCAGCAGCAACACGGTGTACAAAACAATGCGGGAAAGGGTCGAGGTGTTCATGGCAATGCGAGGGGAAGGGCCGCTTCAGTGCGTGTGCGCCTTGGTGCGCAGCTCGCTGTACAAATACGGCACCACAATGGCCGCCACGGTGGCCAGCATCATGGTGGCACTGGCGGCACCCAGCCCGATCTGGCCGCGGGTGAAGCTCATCACGTACATGAAGGTGGCGGGTACGTCCGAGGCATAGCCTGGACCCCCGGCGGTCAGCGCCATCACCAGGTCAAAACTCTTGATAGAAAGGTGGGACAGCACCAGCACGGTTGAAAACACCACCGGCCGCAAGATCGGCAAGATGATGCGCCAGTAGATGCGCGGCAACGTGGCACCGTCCATTTGGGCGGCTTTGATGATGCTGTCGTCAATGCCCCGCAGACCGGCCAGCGAGAGCGCCATGGCAAAGCCTGCGGACTGCCAAATGCCGGCAATCACCACGCAGTAAATGGCGGTGTCGCTTTGCACCAGCCAGTCAAAATGAAAACTGAGCCAGCCCAGGTCGTGCATCAGTTTTTCGAGTCCCAGGCTCGGGTTCAAAATCCATTTCCAGGCCGTGCCGGTCACAATGAACGACAGGGCCATGGGGTAGAGGTAAATCGTGCGCAGCAGGCCTTCGAAGCGGATTTTCTGGTCCAGAAAAATGGCCAGTCCCATACCGAGCAGCATAGAGCCGCCCACATACAACACACTGAAGATCCCGAGATTGCGCAGGGCCAACCACCAGCGGTCCATGTCCCACAAACGGGCGTACTGGTCCAACCCGACAAATTCGTCGTAGTTGGGCAGCATGCGTGAAGCCGTTACCGACAAAATTCCGTTCCACACCATGAAGCCGTAAATGAAGGCAAAGCCCAGCACGAAGCCCGGTGCGATGACCAGTTTAGGAATGGTGTTTTCAAAGGATTTCATACTGGAACCGGTGTTCACTAACTCCACCAAAGCCTGATGGAGCGGACCTGCATAAAAGCCAACCCGTCCGCCCCCAAGGAGGCAGACGGGTTGGCGCGCTGTCCTGCGGCATGCGCCGCAAGCCTAGGCGACTTACTTGGTCGCAGCTGCCTTGGCGATGTTGGCAACGCCGTCGGCGACAGAGATCTTGTCGTCGTTCCAGAATTGGCTCACCGCGTCCTTGATCGCACCTTCAGCAGCGGGCGCAATCGCCATGCCGTGGGCCACGGAGGGCACCAGGCCGCCGGACTTGGCGGTTGCCACAAAGTCTTTGGCCGAGAGCTTGGCGCAGTCATCAAACTTGGCCATGTCCATGTTCAAACGAACGGGGATAGAGCCTTTGTTCAGATTGAAGACTTCCTGGAATTCAACGCCCATGATGGAAGCAGCCAAGTCGGCCTGGGCTTTTTGCGCACCGGCGTCCTTCAGCTTGAACATGGCAAACGAGTCCACGTTGAAAGTGTAGGCGTTGGCGGTTCCAGGTGCTGCAGCACACAGGTAGTCTTTGCCAGGAACCTTACCTGCAGCAGAGAACTCGCCCTTGGCCCAGTCACCCA